>CAYGFL010000008.1:4746-28976 GCA_964349165.1 uncultured Candidatus Saccharibacteria bacterium | reverse complement strand
GGTCTCTACTTCATACTTGGTGGCACGATCCCTATTTTAGAAAAAGAGCCTGAAAAAAGAGTAAGGTTAAAAGAATTAAAAGAAAAGATTGGCAAAGGAACGTTCAAAGAGATTATCCTCTGACTCAATATCACCGCTGATGGAGAAAATACAGCAGATTTCATACGACAATTTATCACTACTCATTTTGCAGATAAAAATATTAGGATCACAATCTTAGGTAGAGGCCTCTCTACTGGTAGTGAACTCGAGTATGTCGATGCAGAAACGATAAAAAAAGCGCTAGAAAACAGGGGTTGAGTTTATTTCACTCCGTCTATCTTCACCTGTACGTACGGCTGTCTATGTCCATTCTTTTTGAAATATCGAGACTTTTGTTTGTATTTAATAACTACAACCTTCGGAGCGCGAGCGATCTTCGTTATAGTTCCTGTAACCTTCGCTTTATCTATAAATGGAGTGCCAATAGTAGTATCTGTGCCATTATCAACCAGGAGAACCTTATCGAAAACGACTTTATCGCCTTCTTTGTGTTCACTTTTTCCACGTACAAGCTTCTCTACTTTGATCTCCTGACCGGCAGAGACCTTGTACTGCTTGCCTCCTGTTTGTATGACTGCAAATTCCATAGTAGGTAGATATTACACTATCTCGTCTGGATGGTCAATGAGCGGTACTTCTATAGCCCTAGATTCTCCAGTAATCCTCAGAACGTCCTTATCCACCTTCTTTAGCTCCTTGCCAGAGTTGTTGTAATGATTGACGACTGTGCCGAGTGATGTTCCAAGTTTCGTATGGTATTCCTCATATTTTTTCAAATGATTTCCAAGATCTTCTACCCTCTTTATGATATCCTTCGCTGTCTCCTCTATCTGTAGAGCCTTTAGTCCTTGGAGCACAGTCTGAAGATATGCGAGGAATGACGTCGGTGAGACTATGATAACCTTATATCTCGAAGCCGCACGTTGGATAAGGTTGTCTGTCTCTTCTGTCACTGCGCCGATTTTATTTACTAGGAGATCGTAGTATATCGCTTCATGAGGGATGAACATAAAAGCGAAATCCATAGTTCCTTCTGCTGGTCTCACATATTTTGCAGTTTCTTGTATGCGATTTTTTAGATCATTTACAAAAGTCTTTTCTAGTTTTTCTTTTTCAATAGGATTTTTTTCTTCAGAAAGTTTATTGTAATTCTCCAGAGAAAATTTCGAATCGATCGGAATTATTTTATCTTTTACAAAGACGGCCGCATCTACTATTTCACCATTCTGAAACATATATTGCATCTGGTACTGACCTGGGGCGAGAACATTCTTAAGTAAGGTCTCGAGATAGTATTCGCCGAGGATACCACGTTGTTTCGGATTTTTTAAAATATCTTGGAGATTTTGGAGTTGATCTGCAAAAGAGACCACTTGTTTGTTCGTCTCATCTAGTTTCGTCAGTCCTGTCGTGACTTCTCTTATGAGTTTCGATGATTCGGAAAGTTGAGCGTGCATAGAGTCTCGCATATCCTTTGCACTTTCCCCTATCTTTTTATCCACTACCCTATTTAGTTCATTTATCTGTTCGAGAATCAATTTAAAGCCTGTATCATCTTTTTCTGGCACACTTTGACGTCGCGAAAAACCCGCGATCATGATGATAATCGCGATGACGACAAGGATGATAAGGATAATGATAAGTGAATCCATATGTGATAGTATATCAGCATGCACGAAACAATCAAAAATAAAATAAAAGACGCCATGCGAGCGAAGGACGCTCTGAAGCTAGAAGTTCTTCGCGGACTCCAAGCTCTCTTTTCGAACGAGCTTATTGCAAAGAAATCTAGCGATTTAATTTTAAAAGACGAAGACGTTCTTGCTATTATCAAACGTTCAGTCAAACAGAGGAAAGATTCGATAGAGCAATTCGAAAAAGGTGGGCGAAATGATCTCGCAGACAAGGAAAAAGCCGAACTCACGATACTCGAAGCCTTTCTACCAGCGACAATGAGTCGTAGTGATATAAAAAAGTTGGTAGAAGCGAAGATCGCTACTACAGGGCCAATAGACAAGGTAAAATCAGGTCAATTCGTCGGTATGATGATAAAGGAACTCAAGGGTAAAGCGGAGGGGTCAGATATAAAAGCAGTAGTTGACGAGATGATTGGATAGTGGTATACTAGGAGTCGGGTAGTTAGGGGTTGAAACTGAAACAATTAACCAAAAGGATAGGAGATGCGCTACGTTCCTTATTCCCCAGGAGTCGCGATGAAATATCGCGACATGCACAAGCAAGTCGACAACCCAAACTTTGTCGACATACGCCCCACTCGCACCTTTACTCCCAAAGGAGTCTCGAGGGGACTAAGATTCCGGTACACTGGGAATGTGGTTGCTCATATGTGTCCGCCAGAAACAAATGACTGAGCAATCCGTCCCAAGAATCCCCCGCGTCCACCTCATGTGGCGCGGGATTTTCTATTTTACCCTAGACCACTTCCTCCAACTCTACAGAGAACACAGAACCCCTACCCTCTCCCACAGATTCGGCCCAGATATGTCCCTTATGCGCAGTGACAATCTCTTTCGCTACGAAAAGTCCGAGACCTGTACCATGAATATTTTGCCTATTGCCATTTTCAGCACGCGAGAATTTTGCAAAAAGTTTCGGAAGGACTTCTGGGGCAATACCTATTCCCCGATCTTTAACTGAGAATAATATTTTCCTATCACCGTTATCTATTTTTTTCACAAGCGATATCTCTACAGTACCCGAAGGTGTATATTTTATGGCGTTATCGACAAGATTGGCTATGATCTGTTTGAACTTGTCTTTGTCTGCATTGACCATATATTTCTTTTCTCGATCTATATTATATTTGAATTGAAGTTTACTCTTCTCGATATTCGGTTTCAATTCCCCGATAACATTGTCGATCAGATCCTTTAAATCTATATTCTCAAAAGAATATTTCATACTACCAAGCTCGATGCGAGAGATATTGAGATAATCATCGACGATACTTGTGAGAGTGTTAGAAGAGTCGTATATCCTAGTGATAGCGTTACGAATATCATTGGAAAGTTTGCCGAGGTCTCCGTCCAAAATTAGTGACGCATAGCCTTTCATAGCAGTGAGAGGCGCACGAAGCTGGTGAGTGGCAAAAGACACGAATTCAGACTTTTGTTTATCGAGTTCGGTGAGGCGGGAGTTGGCTTTCTGTAAATCCTCCGCTAGCTTCTCAATTTTCTCCCGTTGGGAAACCTCCTTAATGACTGATTTGACAAGGAGGATACCTACCACAACTGTTATCACTAAAAGACTTCCCTCTATAAGCATATCCTGTCTATTCTCTGCTAACAATGTTCTTACTAGAATAAAGATCCAGAGAATGAAGGTAATGGATTCTGTGGCAATAATTTTAATATTGAATAGATTTTGTTTTGTAATTGCATATGCAATGAAAAAAAGAAATAGAATGAATCCTATACTATCTAGACCACTCAGACTAAAAATAGACATACTTGGTAATATAAAGCTGGTCAGAGCTGTTATTATGAGAGTTATCAATGCTCCATAAAATACTGATTTGAATTGAGACCTTTTTTGGATATCTTTACTTTTTAAGTAAGAGGTATGTAGTTTCCAAAGAATAATAACAGCCCCCAGAAGATAGAAAAAAGTGTATATAATAAGACCTATTCCAGGAGTTCCTGTGAAAACTCCACCTACATATATAGAATCATAACTTTTAGCTATAAAGCCTTCTTGAAAGGAACTCACAGAAAAAAATATGGCGATCATTGATATTAGTAAAGTCTTCCTGTGATCAAATACACCATCTGTAAGAACCAGCACCCAAATTAGACCTGTAGCGACTAATAACGACCCTAATGCATACGTAGCTTCCAACCATACTGGTATAGCCACAAGCCCAGTCATCAAATTAGAGAACGCCCAGAGAGCAGCTATCAAGCTAAGGAGAGAAAAGAACCTGTTATTAATTGATCGGTAATTTTGACTAATAACAAAAAAACTCAGTATTAAGTTTAAAAAAACAACTATTGATAGCAAAATTTTTAAAATCATTATCAGTATACTAAATTATTTTTGTCTTCTTACCAATATCATAACAAATATTCAATAAATCATCGATCTGACTGAAAGAATGGCTGGCCATTACTGAAAATCTAATCCTCTCTTTACCTTCTAAGACAACAGGTCTTCTTACACATGCACCTAATATCCGGTATTCACGTAATAAGTCACTAAATTCGATGACTTTTTTTTCATCACCTATAAGTAATGGTACTATTGGTGTCTTGTCGCCTAAAATATTGAAACCAGCTTTTCTTAGACCGTTACGCAATCTATCTGCATTTTGGGAAACCTTCTTTCTCAACTCCCCGCCATTAATAATTGATTTGAGAGTGATAAACAATCCATGGATAATGGCGGGTGGTATAGGATCTGAAAAAATGTAGCTTCGTGCAGTAATTCGTAAATAATCAGCTATATCCTTCTTTGTTGCAATAAAACCACCAATACTACCAAACCCTTTTGTAAAACTACCCATTAGTACATCAATACCTTCCTGAACACCTAGAAGATGCGCAACTCCTTCCCCATTTGGACCTAAGACTCCGACAGCATGAGAGTCATCAACAAATAACAAAGCATCGTATTCTTTTGTCAGTTTGGTAATCTCGGTAAGGTTAGCTATTACACCATCCATACTAAATACACCGTCGGTTATGACTAGCTTGCGTTCATGTTTATGCCTACTAAGTATACTTTCTAAATCACTCATATTGTTATGAGAAAAAATAATACGATCTGATTTAGCTAAACGCACACCATCTATAATGCTGGCATGATTTAACTCATCACTAATAATAAGACCTTTATCCTCTCCAAAGATGTTATGTAGGGATGGGAGTCTGAAATATGGGAAAGGATCAACTAACATTCTAATCACTCCAGCATTAGCTAGATAACCAGAAGAGAAAGTCATTGATTCCTGATGTCCAAAATATTTTGCAAGTTCATTTTCAAATTCACTTTGGACAGATAAGCTACCTGACACTAAACGTGTGCTACCTGAACCAGTGCCATAAATATCAATTCCTTCTTTTGTTGCATCTTTAATTGAAACGTCTTCGGCTAATCCCAAATAATTATTTGAGGCAAAAGTTAGATATTTTTCTCCCATTATGTATACAGTTGGCGACGCGGACGAACCATCTATGCTTGGAATTTTTGGATAAAGATCAGTATCTCTTAAATAATCTAGGTGTTTGTTAAAATATTTTATGGTATATTTGTCCATTATAGTTATATGTCTACTATATTATACATCAAAATGAGTTTGAACCTGTATTTTTAGTATCTTTTATCAACAAATATATGCAATATACGGATCTTAAATTAGACAGTATTAGCATAGCGATACTTTTCATAATGTTGGTCAATAGTACATATGGACTAATCATTTATTCTCAAGGTAGAAACGATAAAGCAAATAGTTATTTTTTTCTACTAACTACAACTATCAGTATATGGGGACTTTCGATGGTAGCCTACAGAGCATTTCTACACTACGATATGATTTTATTAATGTCACGTTTACTATACTTTTCCGCAGTAGCCATTCCAATAGCATTTGTATATTTTGTTATAAATTTCCCAAATAAAGATGCGGAATTGGTTGTACCTAATAAATATATAATATTTATACTTCCGATATCTCTATGTATCTTATCTTTATATCCTGGTGGCTTTATACATGATATTGTAATTTACCATGGTCGAGAGACAATTATTATTTTTAACAAATTAACTCATGCTATTTTTGGTCTTTATGTAGTAACTTATTTTATTTATGCATATTGGATTATATACAAAAAATATAGCTTGGCTAATGAATATGCAAAGAAACAATTTATCTATATTGTCATAGCAACTCTTACATCAACCACTATCACCCTAGCAACAAACCTATTATTATTGTATTTTGGCTATTTCGAACTCAATTGGGTTGGTCAGATTGGTATTATATTTATGATAACCATAATTTTTTATTCAATATTTAAATTCAAACTATTTAAAATTAGACTTGTTGCTATTCAGATTGCAATATTATTATTGTGGTTATTTTGGCTGATGAGATTGATCATGATTGATAGCATACATACTTTTTTGATTGAGTCTGGACTATTTATAATTATATTAATTATGAGTACTCTTTTAATCCAAAATGTTATACGAGGTATAGCTCAAAGGGAAGAGATAGAAGACCTGACGGAAGACATAAAGAAGAGATATACCGCTATGGAGAAGCCTTATATCACTTTGTAATCCCCACATTATCCCCACCTTTAGCTTGACAACCAAACTTGCTTTTTTATGAGATATATGTTATATTATTAGTAGATTCGTCTTAGGTGTGCGTGTGTACATTGACGTTCGAATCACAACAATAACAACCAAAAAAAGGACTGGGCGATGAAAACGCTTATTCAGTTGGTGACGGTGTTCGCCCTACTTACCACTTCGGTGGTGAAAGGCGCGGATTTTTTCGATGGACAAGATGCGGAGTATTACAAAAGTAATTTATCTCCCAGTCTTGAGGGGTTTGTGCAAAAACAGATCAAACAATTGGGGGCGATTCCACCACCCATTTTCACTGATTTTAAAGGTTTTGGTAGCATTGAAAACGCTATCAACCTTTATGCAGTGCCAAATTCACAACTTATGTCTGTCGGTGTCTACCAAAGTACACCTGATGGATTCATCGATGTTAGCCCGCCCTCTAACACTAATATACGCCTCAAAACTAAGGCGGAAATAGATGAATATTCCCATGCAGAAGTTCGTGTGGTTGGGAGCGGTGCCCTCACTAACACTATGGTCGATAAGGAGAAGGAGTTCAGAATTTTTGCTCTAACGTCGAGGGTCACTTCGACATTAGGCTTCGTAAACTACCTTTATGTCTCTATCGGCTTCTATCTGACAAAATCTGATGAGGATGGCTCATATAGTCTGCCGGATTCATTGTCAGAAATAACCATGCAACTTATGCGTAGTATGGTGTATGAGATACCTAATCTCGAATGGGCTCGCATTGAGGCTTCTTATTACCCAGAAAGAGAGTACCCTTATCTGGAGATTGATTCTAGGATTAATCCCCCAGGTAGCAGTCAGCCTCCGAATGACATCGATACCAGCATCAAGTACATCGAGATCAGTACCGAAGTTGCTACGTCTGGAATAAATGGTCCGTACAGACTCAAAATCAGCACCTCCACCAAAGTTGGTACAAATCATGTCTTCAAGACATATGGGTCTATGGGTAATCAGATCGAGGAAAGCCCAATTCTCATTAACAACTTCACCGCAGGCACAGAGAATGTGTCCTTTGAAGTCATTGGCGGCGATATTGGACGAGTTCTTCAGGTTCAGCGTGCCACTGACCCTATTGGACCGTGGTCCAACACGGGCGACGTGTTTGTGATTCGACATTCACCACAACAGTTCAATAGACAGGTTTACGGAGATTTGGGATTCTACCGAATTACCTCTGTGAACATGTTGACATTCTGGACAGGTCGATGACCACACAACTAACGAAAAAAGCCCTCTGCGGAAGCTAGGGCTTTTCCTTTTATCTTTCTTCTATAGTCGGATCTATAACGTAAATGATGAGTGTGGTTGTTAATGGGCGTGACGATTGTGAGCTGG
Source organism: uncultured Candidatus Saccharibacteria bacterium (assembly GCA_964349165.1). Taxonomy (GTDB): domain Bacteria; phylum Patescibacteriota; class Minisyncoccia; order Phycocordibacterales; family PALSA-1337; genus CAIOGI01. Next base: position 21,248 of record CAYGFL010000008.1, on the reverse strand, counting down.
TCTTTCCTGGAATTGAACTTGTTGGATCTGTGGCTGGTGAACAGTTCATAGAAAATATATTTTCTCCAACAGTCATCATGCTACTTGGTATGATATGCGGATGACCAGACAAATCTTCACTATTATCAAAAGGATTCAAAAAATCTGTATTCACTGCAGCTCTACAGATAGAATATGAAGTACTGTCATTCTTCTTCCAATTAACCTTCGCACTCTGTCCTTTTCGTATTCTAATTGTATCCTTAGCCTCATTAATATCATTGTCCAACCACATCTTTATCCCCGGCTCCCCCGTCCCACAATTACTAGTGCAAGTGGAAGTACCTGAGGTTCCATCCCCCACTGTTATCGTCGTGCTTCCACACCAGAACTGCTGACCTCCTGATTCTTTATTACAATTCAAATTATAAATAGTTGTCGCACTTGGTGTGGGTATATCTATACTTCCGTTTGGAGCATTGACTGTAAAAGGACCACTTGGAGCAGAGGTTCCGTAACAATAACTACTATTCGAAGTCCAAGTGATCGTGTGTGTAGTTCCTTGTTTTAGTTGGTTCGAAATAGAACAATAAAGTGGTGCGGGGGTGGTTGTCGGTGTCGAAGACGCTACGAGATTCATCCTCAACCAACCTACGACATCACCTCCCCATGCGAACCCGTCTATGACACCTGTGGTAGGGTTGTACCCGAGTGTATGATTGACACCAGAGAGCTCTATCCATCCATCCCAACCATCACTACGACTCGTCATTGTCGAACAATCTCCTGGATAAACAGGTAGCGTTGGACTATCACCAAACTTTATCGTACCCGCACAAGCCCTTGCCCATCCTGTTATACTACTGGCACCAACCTTGGCATTGCCTGCAGTGGTACCATTTGTAGGGAAACCTGAGAGTCCTCCGAACTTTATCCATCCGATATTAGGAGACCACGCAAAGCCAGAGAGGTCGCCTGTGTACTGCTTCACCACCGAATACGAAGGATCCGTTGCATCCCCTGCTCCAGTGTTTGCAGAATTGAAACTGATATGACCTATGGTAGAAGACCAACCCCAACCGAAAAGTGGCACAGATGCAGTAGATGATGACTGCGCCTTGACTGTAGAAATATGCATTAGACCCAGTATAACTACAGCAGTGACTAGACAGAGTGCGAGACCTTTTATGTACGTAGAGTATTTGGTAGACATAAGTGATTCTCTATTATTATACCAGACAACGTATCGTCTATAATAACTAGGGTGTGTATAACCTATCTCTCGATACCCTCCCCTACTTTTTTCATAATATGATCCGCCTCTTTTTTCCACACACTTTCCCCTGAAGTATGAGGTTGTGGGATATGTGTGTACAAATCCCTGGGATCGATAGGTTCACCGAAATTTACCGATATCCTACGCTTACGCAAAAAGAAATCCGCCACAGACATACCATATACACCAGAGATAGCTACGGGAACGATCGTGCATGGCGCGCTATGTGCGAGGAAAGAAACTCCTCCTTTCGCAGGCTGTATCTCACCGTCCAATGTAATACTGCCTTCTGGAAAGATGCAGAAACTTCCCCCATCGAGCAGAATAGGTATGTGTTTCGACAAAGCCTTCTCATAATCGCGTACTCCTGTCTGTACGCCATGACCTCCCCACATATTTATGAACCAACTATTGAATAGGTGTTTGCGCCAGCCCCTCTTTTTATAAAAAGATTTTTCTAAAACTGCATAAAAAAGTGGAGAATATCGGGAAAAAAATGGTAGAGAAGCAGGTACCATAAAGGGATCTATTTCACTTGCATGATTGCATGCGAAAATTATCGGAGTGCTTATATCTTTTAATTTTTCTAAACCGTGGATCTTGAGACTTCCAAAAAATATGAGAGAAGCCCTAGTAGGAATCCAGATCAGTTTCTGTAAAATAAGTGGGGCAAGTTTGTAGATTTTCATAATTAGAGAGGCCACTCCTCTATCATGAGAAGTGTCTTGTCTCCTTTTATATCGATCTCCGACCAAATCTCTTCGGTCACGAATGGCATGAATGGATGGAGAATCTTCAGGATCACACGTAGAGAATGTAAGAGAAATTGCGCTCTGGATTCTTTGTGATTTTCATCTGATCCTGCAAATATCACTTTGCTTTCCTCGATTATTTTATCTGCGAACTCATGCCAAACATAATGATAAAGTTTTTCTGAAACGAGATAAAATTTGTATTCATCCATCTCTTCCGATATCTCTTTCACAAGGTTATCAAGATTTTTCAGATATGCCGTATCTGTATCTGTCCACTTTTTAAATGAAGCATCGTATTTAATATTCTCACAAGAAGTGAAAATGAAACGAGAAATATTCCAGAGTTTGTTTGCAAAGTTTTTGTATCCCTTTACCTTATCTTCACCTATTTTACTATCATTTCCTGGACCAACTCCGACGACAAGTGACATCCTCACAGCATCTGCGCCATATTTCGCAATCAGATCTAGTGGGTCTGTGTTGTTTCCCAATGATTTACTTATCTTCCTACCTTGAGCGTCGCGTACTAGACCATGTAGGTATACTGTTTTAAAAGGAACTTCGCCTAGTATATATGTACTCATGAGTATCATGCGCGCCACCCAGAAGAAAATAATATCTGAACCCGTTTCTAGGATCGTGGTGGGATGATATGTTTTTAAATCCTTTGTCTCTTCTGGCCAACCTAGAGTAGAAAAAGTCCAGAGTCCAGATGAAAACCATGTGTCCAGAGTATCTTCATCCTGTACCCATCCTTCTCCCTTTGGCGCTTCTGTGTCGCAGTGCACATCATCCCCCTTGTACCATACTGGTACTCTATGGCCATACCAGATCTGTCTCGATATGCACCAATCTCGGAGATTCTCGATCCAATTTATATATACCCTCTCGAATCTCTCTGGAAGAATATCGATCTTCTTATCCTCTACTACGTTTTTCATAAGACCTTTCAGAGTCACTGTCTTTCCACCATGTTCAAACTCCTTGTGCACAGCTACGAACCATTGTAGCTTCGGAAGAGGCTCGACGATACCACCAGTACGTTCTGCAGTGCTCACATTCTGATCTATCTCTTCTTCATTTTCGAGTAGTCCTTCTTTTTTCAACCACTCTATTACAGCCTCACGGGCCTCTGTTACTTTTTTACCTTTTATATCATCGTTACCGAGCACCATCTTCGCATGTTCATTTATAACCTGCTTCAGTGGCAGACCATGTCTCTGTCCGATCTCCCAATCTGTAGCGCTGTGCGCAGGTGTGACACCAAGTGCTCCAGTACCGAAATCTTTTTCTACAGCTTCATCTGCAATTATTTTTAAATGAATAGGCTCACCAGCGAAAACTGCGTCGTACTCTTTTCCAATGTATTCTTTGTAACGAGAATCTTCTGGATGCACAGCGATGGCGGTGTCACCAAGTTTTGTCTCTGGTCGTGTACTAGAAATCGATATTGGAATATCTTTTGAATATCTGAAAGTGTACATTTTCGCCTTTCTCGTCTCGTATACGATCTCATCATCAGAGATAGTTGTCTGACCTTTTGGATCCCAATTGACCACACGATATCCACGATATATGAGACCTTCATCATACATTTTCTTGAAAGCTGTGCGTACAGCGAGACTTCTCTTTTCATCCAATGTAAAAGCTTCCCTAGACCAGTCTATAGAGCATCCCATTTTCTTTATCTGATTGACTATCGTATCGTGACTCTCTTTTGCAAACATATCTATCCTTTTTAAAAGTTCTTCACGACCGAGATCATGTCGCGACTTCCCTTCTTTTTTTTGTATTTCTTTTTCGACTTTCGATTGAGTGGCTATAGCTGCATGGTCAGTTCCAGGAATCCAGAGAGTCTTCTTCCCTTTCATTCTCGCATGGCGAACTATGATATCTTCGATAGCGAGCATCAGTGCACTACCCATATGCAAAACTCCAGTCACATTTGGCGGAGGCAGGACAATAGAAAAAGGCTCTACGTGGCGAGCAGGTAGATTGTCGGGATTAAAATATCCGCTTTCTTCCCATTTTTTACTGATACGATCTTCAGTATCGAGGGAATTGTAGGGCTTTAGAAACTTGTCGTTCACAGACACATATTAGCAGAAAATCTCTTAGTAAAGAAGTAGCAGAGAACCTAGTATCGCCGTATTCTTTAGGAATTGTATCTTCTGCGCGGCTTTTTCACCTGGATTTGAGGATTTCCAGAAGGCATGCATATATGAGTTCACAAGTACTAGGAAGATGGCGAGGAGGATGATGGCGATCTTCACGTAGATATTGAAAAGTATTCCTAGGCCTCCGAGGAGTAGAAGTATGCCCGTCATGAATACAGCGGTCGCGGGATATGGCACATTATTCGATGCGGCATAGGCTGTGTAGTCTCTGTTATCTTTGAAATGTCTGTAGGCGTTGTAGGTGAAGTAACCTCCGAGAAGGATCTGACCTAGGATATGTATGGCGGTGATCATGGTGATATTTTTAAATGATAATGTATCAATTCTAGCACCTAGAGACGAGAAGAAAAGGTAGAAGTGTGGTGTAATAAAAAGGCAACCCCGAGGTGTGAGCTCGGGGAGTTGTTAGATTTGGGGGTCGTCGTCTCCGATATGAATAGCGATCCCGAAATTTTCTGGGGTGATCTTGAAACCAGGGTTTTTACATTCTTCCAATTTACCTTCATACATAGCTCTCAGACGCCTCAAGAGAACTTGCTTCAATTCAAAATCATCGAAAGTGAACTGTTCGCGGTCGAAGATACGAACCCACCAGAGGTGGAATAGTGAGATCGACCTAAAACTAATCGTAACGAGTTTGATGTTCCTCTTGCCATCGAACTCACTGCATTCTGGACATATTGAGAAAGTAACCATCTCTGCCCCATGTATCCACCATTGGACATCATAGATGCAAGTCTTTTTCAATTGCTTGAATGCCTTGTTCGGAGTCACCAGAAGTATGTCGTTCTTCAGATAGGAAATCACCTTAAAGACGAAACTCTTGATGTCCTCATAAGTAATGTCGGAAATGACCTCACGAATTGGGCGTGTGCTGAAATAGAAGTCGTAAGGTAAGGTAATCTTGCTCTTATGACTCCTTTTAAGTACTTCCCCGCAATCAGTGCATCGCCTGCCTACACGCTTGTATAAACGGTAGATGTACCAACCAGTGACGATCAATCCGACAGACAATAGTCCACCGATGATCATCAAAACGTTTTCTGTATTCACAAAGACCTTTCTGCCGAGTCGAGCTACAACGATTGTAGTCTGTCTCAGGCGTTTGACTGGAGAGAGTTATACCATAAAACAGATTTGTTTGATATTGGTTGACAGATATGCATATTAAGTGTATAAAAGTACCAGTTTGGTGTTCACCGTCAAAAATCAAAACCATTGGAGGATCCTTACTGTGCAGATACGTTCTGGGAAGACACGCATTGTCCTCCTTTTGGGAGACAGTGCAATCAAAATTGGGATGATTCGTCCCATTCGGCTTTTCTTTCGAGCGCTTGCCTTCCCTTTCATGTCAGAGGGAAATCACAATCGCTTTTACAGTCGATACGGTAGTCCATTTTTCTGTGGAGCATGGAATTATTTCATTGCAGGGCTTCATGCCAACCGCGGAGAATTTGAATACTATCAGAAACATGGCGACACTCGAGTCGTGCCGACACTGAGACAATATCTTGGTGGCTGGATCATTATCCAAAAACGCGGTAATGACGTTTCAGCCCAAGAGCTCATGATGGAAAATCCATTCAAAGGTCTGCCGATTGATGCAAACTTCTTGGAGCAAAACCAACATTGGCAATTCTGCAGAGTTGGTAACCAACTCCTACTTGCTGATTATGGTAGACGCGAGACTCGTGAGGCTTTATTACAGACACTGCAATAAGATCTGTTCCTACCATGTCCCCTTCCCTTTTTTCACAACTAGCACTTTCACCGGTGTTGGTTTTTTTGTTGCATAATAAATCTTTTTGGTATAAATTATCTTTAGAGAAACTTTTACAAAAGGAACACGATGAAAAATATGATGTTCGACCATCTCCCGAGGAGATATCACTTCCTTTGGGATCCGCACAAGTCAAAAATTGTGATGCAAATCCACAAAGATTGTGTTATGGGAACTACTCCCGTACCACAAGATTCTCCATGGATAAAGCATATGAGACAGACACACGCTGCACTCAGTGAACCTTCTGATTCATTCGAGGGAAATCTATCTGGAGACTCATTCGGTTTCAATAAGCTGATCAAAAAAATCGGTACGTCTGAGAACTACGTCGATTTCGAGATTGGTCTACCAAAGATCCGACAAGAAACTGCGAATGTCTGTGAAGAGTGCGGCGGCACCGGCACAAGGCTTCTATTCCCTGAACCATGCTTTTTCTGTGACCAGACTGGCAAAAAAGCGGTTCTCGAATGGCGAGATGCCTATCTGACCACAGCCAGTCTTGGTGTATTGTTGAATATTATGGAAATGTGTGATGAACCGAAATCCACAGATCATCAGTACATAACCATGACTGTGTGCTCCATTCGAGGAGAGCACCATGGTAGTTCTATCGGGGGAAATCTAGGAATTGAGTTGTCAGATTACCTCTGTACCGATACTGAAGAGTTGAGAACTATCGTATTGCCCAACGTCACAATGGCAATGAAAATTGCTTACAAGACGATGATGTTACGGACTAGGCATGATGCGTATTCAACAAGATCTGAGGTGAGTGATAATGGCTATCTCACATTAACTTGTCCTGGCGAGGCATGTGGTATCCACTCTTCAAGCCATAACTTGAAGCGTGGAGTAGGTCAGGAATTCTCTTGCCACAATACTGACACACCTGCACAGGCCATGACTCTGATAGCGGGGCTGGCCTCATTGGCAACTCAAGCGGAGTTTTACATTCAAGCGAGAAAAGAACAACTTGCGAGAACCTGACCCCACCACGCCCTTTTCACAACCGGCACTCTCACAGGTGTCGGTTTTTTATTTCTTTTTCAATCCCTCTATGAACAACTCTATTTTTCTTGTCCTCGCCCCTATTTCAGCTTCGAAGACATTCACATGGTTGCTTAGACGTTCTGCGATAGCCATGACTTCTGTTACGTCTTCCATAGCTAGTAGTATAATATCTGGAAATGATTTCAATGCTGGATTATCTTTACTTAATTTGAAATTAATCTGACGAGCGTTCAGGAGAATAACCTTGCGACCAATAATCGGAAAATTATGGTCAACTTCAAATCCTTTGAAAAAGGTGTGTTTCGGTAAAATATTCTCGAGGAGTTTGCGTAGAGCTGGTATATTCCACTGTCCATTACCGAGTTTATATACGATCTTCTGTTCTGTATCCTCGGGTCTCACTTGGAAAGTCTGATAGAAAGGTTCATTTGCAGCCATTACACGAAAATCTTTATTGAGAATAAGAATAGGTTCTCGCATTACATCCACCACTGTTCTTATATATGTCCAACTTTCTTGCCACAATTTTTCAAAAAAATCTGCTCCGACAAGGCTCGTATTTTTTACTGATATTTTATTCTTTTTATTTTTTTCCATACTAGACTAGACGCTACAAAAACGAAATTATTACAATAAGTAATAATATGAAAAGTGTGATATGGTGTAGGTAAGGTTAAACCCTCTCATATAAGGAAATCTGTAATATCTGTGTAAATGCAGGTATTGCGCACACACAGACTTCAACAAAGGTCTCAATAGACATGCTTTCTTCAAGGTTAACGATCATGCTGTCGGCGAAGACCTCGTCCAAGAAACTTTCATGAAAACATGGAAATATCTCTTGCGCGGTGGAAAGATAGACATTATAAAAGCTTTTCTATATCACGTGTTAAATAATCTTATAGTAGATGAGTATAGGAAACGCAAACCCGTGTCACTCGACGCTCTCACCGAAAAAGGTTTCGATCCTAGTGCAGATGATTCGAGTTCCGAAAAGCTTTTTAACACTATAGATGGTAAAGCCCTATCCCTTCTTATTCAACAACTTCCAGAGGCATATAGAAAGATAATGAAGATGCGATTCATCCAGGATCTATCACTAAAAGAGATCGCCATACTCACTGGACAGACCAAGAATAATATAGCTGTGAAAATTCATCGTGGAATAGAGAAACTGAGAGTCCTGTACGGACCACGAGCTATTGTTTGATACATGACCCTACAGGGAGTCGAACCCTGCTTACTGCCTTGAGAAGGCGGTGTCCTAGCCGATAGACGATAGGGCCGTCATTTCAAAATACCTCAAAACCTACTTCCTCGCAAGCCACTCGGGCTCCTGTCTCACTAGCAATTCTAGAGCTTTCTCTGGATCTGGTAATAATGCCTTCACAACCCTTTCCATACGCATAGATTGTGAACCTTTTACCAACACTATATCCCCCTTACCGACGATACCACGCACGTAGTCAGAAGCTTCTAGAGAAGTGTTGAAGGACACCACACCATCCCCCATCACCTTTGTCCTCTGACCAACTGTCACTACGACAGAGGCGACCTGTCTTGCCAGATCTCCAGCTTTCCTATGCTCGTCTATAGAATATTTGCCGAGCTCCATCATGTCTCCGATGATAGCGATTTTCTTTCCAATATTTTCCAATTTACCCAATACTAGCAGAGCTTCGCGCAGAGCATCTGGAGAAGAGTTGTATGAATCATCTATGATAATACTCTCGTGTATCCCAGATATAATATTCATTCTTCCGGGAGGTGGAGTGTATTTACCAAGAGAGCTTATTATCGTAGTTAGTAGGACTTTGCGAGAGATACCTACAGCTGCTCCAGCTAGAAGTGGGTAGATCTGTTGCATGCCTAGCGCACCATGGAGGAAAATCGGGAGACTATTACCTTCATAATTAAGTTTGAAAGACATACCTACAGGCACTCGCAATCCATTATTCTCTTCATACACAATATTATCATTCGAAGCACTGACGTTGGCAGAATGTCTGAGGCCGAATGTTATCACCTTCTGTGACATACCAGTAGACATATTTCTTACGTCTTCATCATCTTCAGAGAGAACAAGAACTCCATCTTTACGCACAGATTTTACAAGATAGCTTTTCTCTTTCAATAGATCTTCTCTCGATGGGAAAAATTCAATATGAACTGGGATAGTGCTTACTTTCGTCACAACTGCAGTGTGTGGCTTCAACCATTTTGCAATATTTTCTATATCTCCAGGATGATCTGCACCAATTTCTAGCACTAGAATATCTGGATAGTTGCTTTTAAAAAGAATTAATTCTAGACCATGCAAAATATTTTGCATCCATATGAGTGGATTACTCCATCCATTATCACACCCTAGAATGGTCAGTGGTACACCTATTTCACTATTGAAACTCTTTTCACTTCTACGTACTGATGAAGATGTAGCAGACAAGACAGTGTATACGGCATCCTTGGTAGATGTCTTACCCACACTTCCAGTGATACCAATAATAACTGGTTTATATTTCGCGAGCACTGTTCGGGCTTCAATCTCGAGAATAATAACAATAATTTTTTTAAAAAGTGATTTCATATTTGCTATCTGTCTGGTGGAATTTCGTAATAATTGATGAGGAATTTCGTAAGCTCTATGAATGGATCTGTAAGGGTCTCAGAAGAAAACTGTGCGCCTTTCGGATATACATGATAAAGGAAAACGATATATCTCGGGCTATATGCTGGAAAATATCCGAAGAATGAATGTAGATACCTATCCTCATAATACCCGCCATTTGCCGGATCTGCAATCTGTGCAGTTCCAGTCTTCGCGGCGATGCTATATCTGTCCATATGTATACCTGGGTGAGCCTTTGCGATAGCCTTGTCCACCACCTCTATGAGCATTCGAGTGACTTCATCTGCAGTCTTTTTTTGTATTACACGTATACCAGCTTTCGGCGATAGAGTCTCGGTCGATCCATCCACATATGCGATCTCCTTGACTATCTGTGGTCGTATGAGTAGTCCACCATTTGCGATAATAGACAAGGCTCGCACCATAGCGATCGGTGTAAATGCTATTCCCTGTCCATAGGACGCCGTGGCGTGTTCTATATCTCGACCACTCTTGAGATTATTTACCAACCCCTTCTGTTCGTTGGGTTGGTCGATGCCAGTCACATCACCAAGACCAAAACTCAGAAAATATTTCGTAAAATCTTCTCTTTGCATACGTAGGGCAACTGTGGCGGCACCGACATTCAAAGATTGACTCAAGACTTCTTGCATCGAAACCACTCCTCTCGCCTTACCGTCAAAGTTAGATATTGTCTTTGTATTTAAAAGGAGAGAACCTTTGTCTTCATAAGTAGAATCCGGGGTTACTGCACCAGAGTCTATACCAGCAGCCATTGTCAGAGGTTTCAATATGGACCCCATTTCATAGACATTTTCAATAAGAGGATTAGAGAAAATATTCGGATCACTCACATCTTTCAGATTATTCGGATCGAAAGTTGGCCTAGATGCCATGGCATATATCATGCCAGTATTCGGGTCCATGATGATCCCACCGATCGAGTCAGATTTCCATGTATTATGAGTTTCTTTCAAAATCTTCTCCAATTCATTCTGCACAGTCGGATCTATCGTAGCTATGATATCGCCCTCTTTTTTCTGACCATTAAAAATGGAATTATCCGCACCACCCTTGATATCTCCGAAAAGTTCTGCGAAAAAATTAACATTTAGATTTTTACCTTTGAGATTTAAAATATTCTCATAATATCTCTCGAGTCCATAGCGTCCAGCTAGATCATTTTTTTTATCGAAACCTACAAGTCCTATGGTATGAGATGCGAGAGAACCTCCTGGATACACTCTCCAATTTTCCTTATATACATCTATTCCGAGTAGGTCCAATTCTCCGATAGCGATGCCTGTGGCTCGATCTAGCTTCTTTGCGAGCTCTTCATGTTGGTCATCTATTTTCGAAGCTTTTTCTAGGAAATTTTCTTTATCAAGTTTTATATACTGCGACAATGTCTCATAAGTCGCTTCTCTATTATTTATTATTTTTGGATTCATCACCAATGTATATCCTTCTTTGACTGTAGCGGTACTCACTCTCGCTCCAGATTTCGATTCAAAAAGGATTGAACCGCGTTCAAAGACGGAATTCGCTGGCTTGGTATACTGGTTGTCCGCAATCTCGATATACTTTTCACCATTTATGATCTGGATATGGTACAGCCTGCCGATGAGAACTAGAGCCCATATGCACACTAGACCGAGGAGAATACGTATTCTTAAGACAGAATTAGAGTTCATTTTGACTCGCCATTGCAGTGAGAGACTTCTTCGATAGATACGATACTACTTCGGCATCTTTCAAACCTTTCGTATGCGCGAGCTCTAGGGTGATACCATTTTTAAGAGAAAAATATTCTTCTTCTAGATCACCTACATCTACAGAGATTGCGCTAATATTCTTCGATATTTCCTGTCTCTGTACGACATTTATTATAGCTTTTTGTAATAGAAATCCGTAGGCAAACATAGTTAGTAGAATAGACACAACAAGTATAGAAAAAACTCTCTCTTTGTGATGATGTGACGCTTTATATATATTTGTAATTATTCGGGTCATAATTTAAATTAATTTTTCGAGTATCCGTAATTTTGCACTTCGTGATCTTGGATTATTTCTTACTTCTTCTTCACTGGCTTCTATTGGTCTTTTTGTAATTATCTTTGCACTACCATCTGCAAATCTTTCTTTATAAAAATGTTTGACGATACGATCTTCGAGACTGTGAAATGAGATGACTGCCATTCTTCCGTTCTGGGCTAAATGTCTGAATCCCTTTTCCAAACCAGACTTCAAAGTGTTCAGCTCATCATTGACTGTGATGCGGAGTGCTTGGAAGGTCCGAGTTGCTGGATGGATCCGACCTCTGCGATAGAATGCTGGTACGGCGTTCTCTATAATCTCTACTAGCTCAAATGTTGTCTCTATCTTTTTCTTTGTGCGATACGAGACTACTGCTCGAGCTATCCTTCTTGCATATTTTTCTTCTCCATATCCATAGATGATGTCAGCGATACTCCCCTCTTCCCAGTTATTCAGAATATAGCCTGCAGTGAGGTCATCCTTGTCTGGATGCTTCGCAAAAGTCATGAGGAGCCGTTCATCTTTTTTAAGGGTGAAGCCTCTACCAGAAACTTCGAATTGATCCGAAGATAGACCGAGATCTAGTATTATCCTATTGACCTTCTCGATGTTTAATTCTTTTAGAACAATATCGAGATCAGCATAACTAGATTCTTTTAGAATAGCTTTTGGCAACACAGTTTGGGCTCTAGATATGGCATCTCTATCTCTGTCAAGTCCTATGATTGTGAGATTGCCCATTGCTTTTTCCAGAGCATATCTAGCATGACCTGCACCACCTAGAGTACCGTCGAGATATATATCCCCTTCGTGTATCTCTAGACCATCTATGGATTCATGTAAAAGAACTGGGACATGGACAGAGTTGGACATGGTTTTTGCTATATCATCCCCGCTTCGCCGAGTTTTTCGGCAAGCTTTTCAGATAGAGCATTCGCCTTTCCTTCTATCTCTCCACGATACTCATCCCATCTTGCTTCATCCCAGATTTCTGCTCTTTCTCTCACACCGACTATGACGACATTGCGTCCGAGCTTGGCACGAGCGACGAGATATTCTGGAATTAACATACGACCTAGCGAGTCTACATCGATCTCGACTGCTCCTCCGAGGAGGTAGCGGTTGAAGCTTCGTGAGTCTGCACTAAGCATGGAAGAATCCGGAGATGATAGACGTTTCGTGATGTCTTCCCACGATTTCACCGTAAAGATGAAAAGACAGGAATCCAATCCCGAAGTGATGACCACTTTCTTGCCAGTTTCTCTTCGAAATTTCGCTGGCAGTGACAAGCGGTTCTTGTCGTCTATCACATGTCGGTATTCTCCGATGAGCATATTTTCGTGGGAGAAATGGAAATATGCTTTTTATACCATTTCATCCCACTTGATAGGTATTATATACCACTTGTGTATTTAATGTATAAAAACAACCTGTGGATAACAGGTGGATAAGATAAAAGTTAAAGGAGACACTTGCGAGTGCCTCCCAGTTTTTGGTGATTTCATTTTTTAGATGTGAGTTTAGTGTTTTTGATATGTCGACAATATCATCAGGAGGATGAAAACTATTGCGCTGATGATTGTGAGGGTCAATATTATCTCCTTCACGTGTCTAGGTGGTGACCTTAGTCTCTTCATGACTTCCTTTGTTCTAAGCGCAATCACAATAAGAGCGCTTGTTCCTAGGTAAAGGTATCATGTTTTAGAAAAAAAGAAACACTACCCTCTCGGTTTCATCAATGGAAATGTCTGCACTTCACGTAATGTTTTGTCTGAGAGGAAAGCGAAGAAACGTTCACCGAAACCGAAACCACATGTTGGTGGCATACCATGTTCTAGCATTTCTACGAATTCATGATCGGACATCATAGCCTCTGTATCCCCAGATTCTATGAGTTTCTTCTGTTCATTGAATCTTTCAACTTGATCCAGCGGATCATTTAGCTCCGAATATCCCTTACCCATTTCACTTCCAGCGATTATCGGTTGGAAAACCTGTGTTGTGTTCGTGCCCTTTATTTTTTTTGCAAGAGGAGAGACGAGTACAGGATGATTCACTAGGAATGCTGGGCCTGAAATGTTTTTTCGGCAATATTTCCAGATAGTGTCTGTCAATCTTTCTCTGTTTGTCCCTTCATACTTTACGCCGAGCTCATCTAATTTTTTTATAATATCTTTTTCACTGGCTTTCTCGATATCGATTCCAACTTGTTTTTTAATTTCTTTAGAATAGTCAATTTTCACCCAATCATCTGCAAGGTCGAAAGTATGACCTCTCGTGGTGAATTTCGTTGTGCCGAAGACTTCAGTTGCGATAGTTCGATACATCTCTGTAACTATCTCCATACCATCTTCATAATCTGCAAAAGACCAGTAGAACTCCATATTGGTGAACTCCTGAGCATGTTCTGGACTCGTACCTTCATTGCGATATGCACGGCCAATCTCAAATGTCTTCGGGTATCCCGCGGCCATCAGTCTCTTCTGCCATAACTCGCCGACAGAGATACGTAGATATACATCGAGATCGAAATCATTGTGATGAGTCATGAATGGAGTAGCTTCTGCGCCACCAGTCGTAAGCTCTAGAGTAGGAGTCTCAACTTCAAGGAATCCTTTATCCTTTAAAAATTTTCTTGTGACATCCCAGAACTTCGCTTTCTTTATGAAAAGCTCATGCATTTCCTGATTCATGAGAAGATCGAGATAGCGCTTTCTGTAGCGTTCATCTGTATCCTGTATGCCATGCCATTTTTCTGGTAATGGTAAGAGAGTTTTCGTTGCTATGGTCCAACTTTTCACAAGCAGACTCTGTTCTCCGCGTTCAGTCGTGAAAAAAGTTCCAGTGACAGAAATAAAATCTCCAATATCTACAGCATCAGTAAAAAGTTTGAATAATTTCGGCTCGATAACATCCTTTTTAAAAACTGCTTGGAACTTCGCTTTGCCATTTTCTTTTCCATCAGCTAGTACGACGAAAAGGATCGCTCCTTGTCCGCGTATCGCCATGATCCTGCCAGCTAGAGAAACTTCTTTTTCTTCTTTTACGTATTTATCGAAACTTAAACGAGCATCTTCTAGACAGAAAGTTCTCGGAACCTTGCTTGGGTACGGATCCATACCGGCTTTTTTCAGGAGCTCGAGTTTCTGTAGACGTGTCGTCTTTAGTTCTTCTAGTGAAGCCATTTATTCTATACTTATAAGTTTATATGTAACCTTACCTTTTGGTGTAGCGAAACTGAACAATTCTCCTTTCTTTTTTCCAATTATAGATGACCCTAAGGGTGAGAGATTCGACACTTTGCCATTTGCCATATCGACTTCTTCTGAACCTACGATCTTGTACGCGCGAAGTTCACTCTCACCATCTTTTTGCACCTTCACGGTAGACCCTACGTTTGCGATATCTCCATGCTGATCATCGAGTATAGATGCCGTCTTCATGAGATTTTCGAGATGGTTGATACGATCTTCGACTTCGGCCTGTTCTTGACGAGCTTCGTGGTACTCGGCATTCTCTGAGAGGTCACCTAGTTTCTTGGCATACTCTAGATTTTCTGCGACTTCTTTTCGCCTTTCAGTCCTTAGGAAATCTAGCTCTTTTTTAAATTCCTGAAACTTCTCTTTTGTAAGATATTGTCTTGCTTCGCTCATAGTAGTACAAATAATTTAAAATAATATAATGTCAGCATAGTACCATAATTATGGTTGTAACGCAAAGTCTATTTGAAATACTCCGGCGTATTCACACTCATCCAATCTGACAACTCTTTCATCACCGCCACAGCTCCTATGAGGTTATGTACAGATCCTTTTTCCATGACTATAGCAAAAGCATAGCGAGGATTGTCGTAAGGGAAAAATCCTGTAACCCACGAGTTGACATTCGACTTCTCCACACCGAGTTCCGCTGTACCAGTCTTCGTCGCGAACTCTACATACGGAACATTGAGGGCCTTTCCTGTACCAATAGTGGCTCCAAGTCTCATACCTTCGTGTACAATATCGAAATATGATTGAGGAATATCTATATCTTTAATAATTAGACCATCAACACCTATTATAATAGAAGGATCTCGCAATATACCTTTCGAAGCTACGGCGGATATGGCACGCACTATCTGTATTGGCGATGTTTGGAAACCATATTGTCCTATGGCAGTGTGATAAGTATTTCCGAGTCGCCATGTCTCACCGTCGAATGTCTTCATTTTCCATTCTGGCGATGGGACTACACCGGTAGCACCTGTAAAAAAAGAATTTTCTATTTTGTGACCGAAACCAAACATATCCATATATTTGTCGATGTTAGAAATCCCTAAACCTTTTTGATCTTTGTATCCACCACCGATGTTGTAGAAATAAACGTCAGAAGACATGGCGATGGCGTGCCTCATATCTACCCAACCGAGAGCTTTCCAATCTTTGAAAACAGTCGATAGTTTCGGATCATAATCATTTGGTATAGAAATAGATCCAGTACTCTCTATCTTTTTCATAGGATCTATAACTTTTTCGTTCAGGGCGGCGAGCGCCATATACGGCTTGATGATAGAGCCTGGCGCATATAGACCGTCTATCGCACGGTCTAGGAAAAGTTTGTCTTTGCTCGATAGGTACGATCTCACCTTCGCCACATCAGTCTTCGAAGACATGACTTCGGAGCTGTATTCTGGATAACTAGTCATAGCGATGACTTCCCCATTTGTCACATCGATAATCACACCGGCACCACCAGCGAAACCGACCCTCGTAGCAATGTCTTGGATGGATGTGTACATCTTCGATTGCACACGAGAGTCGATAGAGAGAGTTATACTTTCTCCTTGATCTGGAGGTTTGACAATATTCTCTGA
>CAYGFL010000008.1:0-4646 GCA_964349165.1 uncultured Candidatus Saccharibacteria bacterium | reverse complement strand
AGCTCGACACCATTTCTGTCATATATCACTCCACGAGATGCGAATATTGGTGTGTGACGTAATCTGTTATTCTCACTTCTACGCGCATAGGTCTCACCATCTATGACCTGCAGAGTCCATGCGCGAACAGTATATACACCGATGACCAGACAGAAAAAGGTCAACATAACTACGAGACTCACTTTGGAGATCGGCTTGTCTAGTCTCCCCTCGAACTGACTATTATCAAATTGAGGAAGATTGTGAGAATCCAAGAAAATCTCATCTGGATCTATTTCAATATATTTTTTAGAACGTATCTTCATATGCGATTAGAGATTTCCTTAGAAAAACGGCGATGGTAAATAAAATTATGCTAGCAAGTGTAAAGACGTATCTGAAGTTCTGAAACTGAGGAAGGGGTAGCCCATATAGAGCATCATAGATCACCCCCCAAATAATTATTTCATAATACATCGGAAAGACAAAGAGAAATGCGATAGCGAGTGCCCATGTGACCCACCAGTACCCCCATATTATAGAGGCGATCATCGTGAGACCAGCTACAACGCGAAATATTTTTTTATTACTATTCATTATTTATATTGACCAATACCCATCTCATCTCATAAATATTCAGAGGCTGACGAAAAAGAACTTTGGAAAAAGGTTCGGAAGGGTCCGATGCGATACCTTCGACAGTACCTATGAATGAGTCGTCTATACTCGGGATGCGTGCGATATCACCAACTTTTATATTCGTGTCGCGTGGCAGGGACACTTCGAAGAATCCCCCACTTTTACCGATAGCACTCGCTTCTATAGCAGAAGAACCGATAATAACACTGAATTTTTCACCAGAAGAAGAGTAAAGACGGACTTTCGATGTGTCGTGGACGACTTCAGCGACGAGACCTATAGGAATATTTCCCAAAGCAAAGACTTTATCTCCGACTTTGACACCATCCACCTCCCCAACATCCAATATAAAAGTGTCATATGCAGTGAATGGTGGTCTTTTCATTATTGTAGCTAGGAGATGGGTGTCCGTATCGGAACGTCCGAGTAGATCTTTGAGCGCATGATTCTCCTCTACTATCGCATTATTGACAAGAGTATTCTTCCAAGCTTCGGAATACACTTTTTGCAATTCGGCTCTAGAAGCATCTCCATTTCGCAGAACATTTTCAATATTCCAAAATGGTCCAACTAGAGTAATAAAAATGGAAGGTAAAACTTTTGGTAAAAATATATACAAGAATGTCAAAATCAAAATAGTTATAAAAACTATCTTTAGATATGGTGGTATAGAACCTCTGCCACGTATACTACTTTTGAGAACGTAAGTCATCTTCATTTTGTATTAACACATCTTTATATTTCTCTACATCTTCGAGAATGATACCTGTACCCCGAGCGACCGCAGTCAGAGGATCTTCATCTATATATACTGGTATCTTGAGAGAAGAAGAGAGTAGAGTATCCAACCCCTTGATGAGAGCTCCTCCACCGATGAGATGGACACCTCGACGCATGATGTCGGTGAGT
The DNA here is from genome assembly GCA_964349165.1 of uncultured Candidatus Saccharibacteria bacterium. Classification (GTDB taxonomy): domain Bacteria; phylum Patescibacteriota; class Minisyncoccia; order Phycocordibacterales; family PALSA-1337; genus CAIOGI01. The sequence goes on along the minus strand of CAYGFL010000008.1, from coordinate 3,119 downwards.
ATCTCTGGTGGTGTAGTCTCTAGAACCTCGATGGTAGATGCTACTAGAGTATCTATGGAGCTTGAGAGAGCCTCACGGATATCTGAATCGGTTATTACAACCTCTCTTGGCAGACCTGTGATGAGGTCACGACCACGGATAGTCGTCTCTAGCGATTCACCTGGCACGACACTACCCGTAGCTATCTTTATATATTCTGCAGTTTTTTCTCCTATCAAGATTTTGAATTCATTGCGGATATATGAGCTGATATCACTATTGAGCTTGTCACCTGCGATTTTTAGATTTTTCGAACGTACGATACCTCCCATAGCGATGACAGCGATATCTGTCGTACCACCGCCGATGTCGATTATCATAGTTCCGATCGGTTCATGTATGGGCATACGGATACCGATAGCTCCAGCCATGGGTTCCTCGACTATATATACTTCTCTTGCTCCTGCGTTCTTTGTCGCGTCTCTTACAGCTCGAACCTCAACATTCGTCACACCAGAAGGTACACCTATGACTACGCGTGGACCAAGAATTTTTTTTGAATACTGCTCGGCTTTTTTTATAAGATAAGCGATCATCTCTTCTGTAACTTCAAAGTCAGATATAACACCATCGACGAGAGGCCGTATGACGGCGATATGTTCTGGTGTCCTTCCTAACATATTTTTCGCCTCTGTACCGATAGCGATGACGCGACCAGTCTTCTGATTCACCGCCACAACAGAAGGTTCATTGACCACGATGCCATGCCCACGGACATAGACGAGAGTGTTCGCAGTACCAAGGTCTATACCAATATCGTTAGAAAGACGATTATATAATTTTTCTTTTACATTTTTGAAGGAGAATTTGTCATCCATATATGCATACAGTAGCATATTGAAAATAAAAAAACAGTCGACAGATACTTACTTTGTATGACACTATTCAGCCTTAAAAACTTTTAAAAACTCTGCTTCTGACACCTTTTGCACTTCTTGGGTCTTCCTATCTTTTACCTCCACTACATTGTCTGCGATAGTTTTTTCACTTATCACTACTCGCACAGGAATACCTATGAGGTCACTGTCTGCAAATTTTTCTCCAGGTCGCATGTCCCTATCATCGTAGAGAACTTCGATTCCTTTTTTAATTAAATCGTCATAAAATTTATCAGCAACTTTTGTGACATTTTCCTCTCTTCCTAGAGCGATCAGGTGAATATGAAAAGGAGCGAGAGGCATAGGCCAGACTAGACCTTTATCATCAGACAATACTTCTGCCACAGTTCCCATGAGTCGCCCTAGTCCGATACCATATGAACCCATGACTACAGCTTTATTATTTCCTCCTTCATCTACATATTTGAGATCCAGTGCGTCAGAAAAGCGTGTACCTAGAGAAAATATATTACCGACTTCCACGGCCTTCTTTTCAACAAGAGCAGATTTATCCAGCCCTAGATCTTTCAATACTTCATCATTGAGAACTTCTTTGTTTATTGCAATCTTATTTTTTTCATCTACATACACCACGTCTTCACCTGCGTCAGTTATGGTCTGAAATTCATGAGAATATTTTGCAAAAGAACCGCCAGAGGCAAAAGTGATGTATGTCCTATCACCCAATCCTACTTTTTCAAATATATTCGCGTACACTTCTTTTATTTTTTCATAGAAATTGTCGTGGCTCTTTTCATCTGGAGAAAAGGAGTAAAGATCCTTCATCAAGAACTCGCGACCACGCATGATACCACTCTTAGCTCTCTGTTCATTGCGAAACTTGGTCTGAAATTGGTAGGCGTATACAGGTAGGTCTCTGAAAGATTTCACATACTCGCTCACAATAGCAGTCAGTGGTTCTTCGTGAGTAAATCCTAGACCAACCTCTGTATCATTCTTCAACTTAGTCTTGAACCAGTTATCGACAAGCTTATCATCCCATCTATTCGTGATCTCCCAGAGTTTTTTATCTTGTAGCGCTGTAAGAGAAATCTCTTGAGCTCCAGCTTTATCCATTTCTCCGCGAATTATATTTTCTATTTTTTTTAAGACACGAAGACCTAGTGGAAGATATGAATACACTCCGGACATTTCCTTGTGGATGAATCCTGCGCGGATAAGTAGTGAGGCATTCCTTGCAACCTCATCTTTCGGTGCTTCTTTGCGAGTCTTGGTGAATAGTAATGATTGTCTCATGGGAATATCGTACCCCAGTTTTACCTATTTCACAAACATCTTTACAATATCTTTGTAAGTTACAACCAACATAAGTGTGATGAGTAGAGCGAATCCGATAGCATTGAATGTATTGGCGATAGCTGGCTTGATCGGTCTCCTGATTATAGCTTCGATGAAAACAAATAGTATCCTTCCACCATCGAGTGCGGGGAAAGGTACGAGATTAAGTATTCCCAAGTTTATGGAAATAAGTGCGGTAAACATCATGAGATACGTGAAGCCCAGATGTGCGGCATCACTGACAAGACCTGCAATACCGATGGGGCCAGTGACAGAAGAGAGTTTCGATTCGCCTGTGAATATACCCGCTATGAGGTCGTAGATACCGACAGTCACCAACTTCATGATATGTATAGTAAATTTGGCACCTTCGAACACAGCTAGATGAATAGGCAATCTTAGAGTAGCCACTTTATCCATAGAAATACCGATAGCGTATTTACCCTCCACTATTCCCTCTTTCGCTATTATGTTTTTTTCGTTTAATAAAATCCCTTTATCACTACTTGCATTGATGGCAGTTTGGATTTCTTCTACTGTAGAATAGCCGGTAATCTTGTCTCCTGCTTTCAAGCCAGCAATATCTGCTGGAGACTTCGGCTCGACGTATGTGATAGTGATACGAGATTCAGACATTCGATCTGCATATTGAGGATAGCTTTCTGTTGACGCTGGAACTCCAGACATAAAGGCGATGGAGACAAGTATCCAAGCAAAGATAAAATTAAAAGTCACTCCAGCCACGAGAACAAGAGTCTGTTGCCACTTCGGCTTATTTACGAAACTTCGACTACTGTCTGGACCACTAATGGAATTCGTATCTGGATTTTCTCCGAAGATCTTCACATATCCCCCGAAAGGAATGAGATTGAGAGCATATTTCGTCTCTCCTCTCTGTGTGCT
>CAYGFL010000007.1:0-29136 GCA_964349165.1 uncultured Candidatus Saccharibacteria bacterium | reverse complement strand
ACTATCACTGTAGTTGAATTCAAATAATTAATTATCCCTTATCAATTACTACTGTTGGCGGAGAGAGCGAGATTCGAACTCGCGGAACTGATTAAAGTTCGGCGGTTTAGTAAACCGCTGGTTTAAACCACTCACCCATCTCTCCATGGTTGCTAACGGATCTCATCATAAGCGAGTTTAGATTTATTTACAAATAAAAACAGGCCTCTCAAAATACTTCTTGAGAGACCCGTCCTGCATTAGAACGTTCAAAATTCAAATCCGGCTTCCTTGAGTGATGTCCTCAAAGTAGCAGTTGACTTGCGACTCAACCGAGTGATTGCTTTTTCGACGCGCTGTAGCACCTCGAGTTGTTTTTTCTTGGGACGTTTCTGGGAAACAAAATCCGGAAGCGCGCGAGCAACACCACCAATCGACGGTGCATTGTCTGGCAAGTGTCCCAGTAGATTCAGGGCATCCTCAGGCGCAATCCTGGCCAACACTTGAAAGGTCATGCCGGAATACTCCTGGTGACGTTCCGGTATTTTGTTCCAGAACATGCGATCTTCGTTGGTCGAAAGCGAGGCGATGGCGCAGAGAACAGCGTATCGCAACTGGCTCTTGATTTCCGTAAACATCTCGGACTCGACCAAGGCTTTGAGTTTGTATTTGGCACCTGGAACAGGAAGTTTTCCAACCAAGCTCAACAGTGCCCTGACGGCCGAGTCTGGCCATTCATTGTGTTCTTTTTCCCAATCGAAGACGAGTTTATCGATCGCATCATCCATCCCCTTCTGTGCTTTGAAAGAAAGATAGGGGTAGTGGTTGACGATGGCTTGCACCGGAAAATCTTCCTGCTTCCCAGCCAACATATGGACTTCGTCCAATAATTCATCCTTGACCCATTCGAGCATTTGCCTCGAGGTCAGTCCTTCGACATACCGAATGCCCGACTGGTAGCTGGGTGGAATCATTTTCTTAGCTGATACTTTTTTCATCGGAAATCACTTTCATTGAGGTTGAGGTGTACAGTTTCTCTTACCTTAACGTAAGTATAGGGGAATGTAAAGTTGCGGAAACGGAGGGATTCGAACGATACTTAAACAAGTAGCCACCTAAAGACAAGTCTCTTGGTGGCTACGAAATCTCGAACCATGGTCCGAGTGAGGTTAGGTCAGAAGGGCATGACATGCGTCAATGCTGACCGACTTTGGCGAAACTTCCTTGACCAGGAAGAGAGCGTATTTGCCGGCACTCGTCATCACGGCGATAACGAGCCCAGGTGTCACATTGATGGACTCCTTGCGTTTGTGGCATGCACCCTTGCAAATATGAGCGAGCTTCGCCGAATCCCGCTGTGCGCAGAGGGTGTAGAAATCCTCGATCTCGATGCTGGCGGGCGCGACCCATACATCATCGAACTCGGCACTGATGTGCCCGAGCAAACCAGTAGCTTGGGCCATCTTGACCGAAGAAACTCGGACGAGATCGCCGACGAATTCGAAAAACAAGTGAACTTCGCGACCGAGTTCGCCTGCATCCGCGAGCTTGCGACTTTTGTTCGCCTTGCAATCCAAGAGTGCGAAGAGTGGTTTGCTGTCTGTGAATATGGGTGCGTAGGCATAGAACTTGCCTGGCACTGCGGGAATGATTGATTCGCTGAGCGGTCCTGTGATTCCTGTTGGAACGAACCGTGGTTTTTCTAACACTGTGGTCATGGTATCTATTTGTAAGAAGGCCTGATCAAATCGACTCATTCGACATGAATAAGTAATCACAATTTGATTCCATTTGTATAATATCTTGTCTGGGTGTTTCGTGCAATAAACCTTATATATTTGAATGTAGTGATTATTTCATTAACAAATCAGATAACAATGAAAAGTTTTTCCTTTTTACTATCTCTTTTTCATAGTATTTGCCCTCTTTCCAATACACCTTATATGCCTTTGCTCTAGGTTTTGAGGCAATAACGCGATACGTATCATCGATGAACTCAACCGCACAGCAATTATCTATAGCAATAGCAACACCCGCAGTTTTCTGCATTATTTTCTTCAATCCAGGGCGCCGGTCTTTTTCAACATCGTAGTGAGGAGAATGTGAAGCAGGAATAAACCCCAGTCCGGTGACTTTTATCAGATCAGCATCAGGATTATTAAATCGCCTAGAATCAGAGGTGCCACTACGAAACCAGCAGATTGATCCCGCACTTAGACCAGAAAGAATTATGCCCTTTGCCCAGGCTTTCTTTAATATTTTATTTATTCCGCAAGACTTCCAGATACGGAGCATTTTCTGGGTGTTACCACCACCCACATACACAACGTCAGAGGTCATTATTTTTTGCTCGATTTCTTTACGAGAGGGCTTTTCCTTGATCAGCAAAAGTACATCTGTTCTGCATCCTAATCTTATTCCAAAATGTTTATGCACAGTCTCATAATATCGCATGGAGTCAGAGCTTGCTGTGGGAATAAAAAGCACCTTTGGACTTTTCTTGCCCGTTAGTCGAATAATCTCTTTGTCTATTATGGTGGTTTCTACCGGGTAACCAGGACTTCCGATTTCGCCACCTCCGATTGCTACGATTTTTTGCATAAAATTTAAATCTGCGGAAACGGAGGGATTCGGTCACAGGTAATTTTCTGCTGAAAATTCCTGCGACCCCGCCTCGCGCCGTCGCGCTCCGGCTTTCTCATCTACCTCCTTCTCGACGCTTGGCTCGGACGACAAATGTCGTCCTTGCCAATCGTTGCGGAAACGGAGGGATTCGAACCCTCGGAGCCTTTAAAGGGCTCACATCTTTAGCAAAGATGCTCATTAGACCACTCTGACACGTTTCCTTTTCTTTTTCATTCTTACATAAAACAGTCATTTGGGCAAAATTGAAGAATTCAGTAAGGGGGGTTATAGAATCGAATAATGATTTTTACCAAATTTGTAAATAAAAACGACTGGTGCCTTTCAGCTGCCAGTCGAATGAGTAACGGCTCATCTTTTTTATTTCGAGAGAACGATCCTTTTGGGACCACCCCCAGAACCACCGCCCATATGAAGAACGATGAAAAGACGAGCAACAAACATATTTATCAAGTTCATCTTTATCATAATACAACTTCTAAGTCATCCGTCAAGAAGAATTCAGGCTCTCTTTCCCGTACAATACTAGAGTCATGAAATCTACCGATTTACTCACCATCCACTCCCGCCTCAATCCCCTTCAAAAAACTGCTCTCAAAAAGTTGGGTATAAATACTGTCATGGATCTTCTTTACCATTTCCCCACTCGATACGGAGACACTTCAGAAACGAGAAATATTTCGTCACTTGCGCAAGGCGATGTTGCGGTAATATTTGGAAAAATAACAGGACTAAAAACTAGCAAAGGATTCAAGACGAAAATACCTATGGCTGATGGATATGTCGAAGACGAGTCTGGAAAGATCCACTGCGTCTGGTTCAACCAGCCATATCTAGCGAAAATGACTACAGAAGGTGCTCTAGTCAGAGTTGAGGGAAAGATTTCATTGAGAAAGAAGAACGAGGAATTGTATTTTTCCAATCCCAAGATTGAAGTAGTAGGCAAGCTCCCTACGGGTGTCGGGGATTCACTTTTCGGTAAAGATGGAGAGACACATACTATGTATCCGGTATATCCAGAGTCGCGAGGTATCACTTCGAATTGGATGTATCACAAGATCTCTGATATTTTCAAAAGTGGCGTGCTAGATACTCTCGAAGATCCTATACCAGATGAGATATTGAAAAAGTATAGTCTACCAACTTTAAAAACTGCACTCATATGGATACATACTCCGCTTAAAACAGAAGATGCGATATCTGCGAGAAAACGTTTCGCTTTCGAAGAAGTCTTTTTTATACAACTAGAGAGACAGCAGTCCAGAAAAAAATATGAGAGAAATCCATCATTTTTAATCACGCCAGATGAAAAGCATATGAATGAATTCATCAAGCGCTTCCCTTTCGAAGCGACGGAGGCTCAACTGAAGTCCATAGAGACTATAGTAAATGATTTCAAAAAAGGACATGCGATGTCGAGACTTCTAGAGGGAGATGTCGGATCTGGAAAGACTGCAGTGGCTGCGACGACTACCTATGCCACTGTCACCACAAGACCGAAAGATCAGAAATACGGCAATCTGCAAGTCGCATATATGTGTCCTACAGAGATACTTGCGGTACAACACTTCGAGTCATTTATACAATACTTTGCATACTTAGGAATACAAGTTGGTCTTGTTACAGGAAGTGGGTGTAGGAAATTTCCTTCGAAATTAAATCCAAAAGGTTGGACAGATATATCCAAGACTCAACTTTTGAAATGGGTTGAGAATGGCGAGATTCCCATCCTCATCGGCACTCATGCTCTCATACAGAAAAAAGTTAAGTTCAAAAATCTAGCGTACGTCATCATCGACGAACAACATCGCTTCGGATTGAAACAGAGAGCGACGCTCGTGAGGAAAGATGCCGATGGAGAAGCTCGCGCTCCACATCTTTTATCCATGACTGCAACCCCGATACCTCGCACTCTCGCTCTTACGATATATGGCGATCTCGATCTCACACTACTAGACCAGATGCCACATGGTCGCAAGCCTATCATCACAGAGATTGTGAAGCCGAATGAAAGAGAGATGGTGTATGAGAAAATACGAGAAGAACTTCGAGCTGGCAGACAAGCCTATGTCATCTGTCCACGTATAGATGAACCAGATCCGACGAAAGAAGATGCACTGAATGCAAAATCGGTAAAAGAAGAAGCGAAAAGATTGAAAAAATCTGTCTTTCAAGAATACAGTATTGGGATACTACATAGCAAAATGAAACCTACAGAAAAAGAGAGGGTGATGATGGATTTCAAAGCAGGTAAAATACATATATTATGTGCAACATCCGTAGTCGAAGTCGGAGTCAATGTGCCAAACGCTACTATCATTATCCTCGAAGGTGCCGAGAGATTCGGACTTGCGCAACTCCATCAGCTCCGAGGTCGTGTCATCCGCTCGAACCATCAAGCCTATTGTTATGTCTTTACAGAGACGAAGTCAGACAAGACTATCGACAGACTTACAGCCCTGAAGACCGCAAAGAATGGTTTCGAACTGGCAGAATACGATCTCAAGTCTCGTGGCTCTGGAGGACTCTCTATGGGTAAACAATGGGGTGTATCTGACATAGCGATGGAAGCTCTGCAGAATATTAAAATGGTAGAAGCAGCGAGGACAGAAGCGAGGATGATGATAGAGGAAGATGAAAATCTGAATAGTTGGCCGAAAGTCAGAGCACATCTCGAGTTTAGACTGCAAGATGCGAAACATTTTGAATAGTGTGCGCCCTCTAGGATTCGAACCTAGGACCCCAGAGGTATAAGCTCTGTGCTCTAACCAACTGAGCTAAGGGCGCATTGGCTACGCCTAATTTATATCATATTTGATGCTCAATATCTAACTTCTTCTTCGGCTGTATCCCATGAGCAATTATTATAGATTCGTATTCTTCTCTTTCTATCGTTTCTGTCTCGATGAGTCTGCGTGCTATCGCATCGAGAGCTTTGCGATGAGTAGTCACGACATGTTCTGCTTTCTTGTAGCCCTCACTCATGATCCTAGAAACCTCTGCGTCAATCTCGTCACCAGTCTTGTCCGAATATTCCTTATCCTCTACTCCTTTTCCGAACATGGCCCTACCACCAGAACTCTCGAGTGCCAGTGCTCCTATTTTTTCTGACATTCCATACTTCGTAACCATATCTCGAGCCAGAGCAGTCGAGACTTGGAGATCATTCGAAGGCCCCGTTGTCACATCTCCGAACATCATTTTTTCAACAACATATCCTCCTAGAGAGACAGCGATATCATCTAGAAATTCATTTTTTGATTGCATTTTTCTATCTTCGAGTGGAAGATGAAGTGTATATCCAGCGGCTCTGCCACGAGAAATAATCGAAATCTTATGAACAGGATCTGCATAAGGTAGAACAGATGCGACTAGAGCGTGACCGGCTTCGTGATATGCTGTGATTTCTTTTTCTTTTTTTGATAAGAGATGACTCTTGCGCTCTGGGCCTAACATGACTTTTTCGATAGCGCGGATAAGGTCATATTGTGATATTTTATTTCTATTTTCTCGCGCCGCAAGTATTGCTCCTTCATTCATGAGCGAGTAGAGATCAGCACCAGAGAAACCTGGAGTTCTCTCTGCGATGACTCGTAGACCAACATCTTCTGCAAAAGGCTTTTTCAAAGAATGGATTTTTAAAATCTCTTCTCTATCATTCCTGTCTGGCAGATCTATGGTCACACGCCTGTCGAAACGTCCTGGTCGCAGAAGAGCTGGATCGAGGACATCTGGACGGTTCGTAGCCGCCATGACTATGACCTTTTCATTTGGTTCGAATCCATCCATCTCCACTAGGATCTGATTCAAAGTCTGCTCTCTCTCGTCATTTCCCCCACCGACTCCAGCGCCTCTCACACGACCCACAGCGTCTATCTCGTCTACAAAGATGATAGCGGGTGCAGCTTCTTTTGCCATTTTAAAAAGATCTCTCACGCGCGATGCACCGACTCCGACGAACATCTCGACGAACTCCGATCCAGAGATAGAGAAGAAAGCGACGCCAGCTTCACCTGCGACGGCACGAGCGAGTAGAGTCTTACCTGTTCCAGGTGCACCCATGAGTAGTATTCCCTTCGGTATCACTGCTCCAATTTCTAGAAACTTCTTAGGATTTTTTAGAAAGTCTACGATTTCCGAGAGTTCCTGTTTCGCCTCTTTTGCTCCAGCAACATCTTTGAAAGTCACTTTCTGTTTTTTGTCGTCAGGAAGAGTGATGCGAGCCTTCGACTGTCCGAAAGAAAAAGCTTGGAGTCCTGTACCCTTCACTTGTCTCGATAGGAACCAGATAATAAGAGCAAGGAAAAATAGTGGTACGAGAAATGGGGCGAGTTGTCCAAGCCAGAATCCTAGACCACTTGGACCTTCGACAGATATTTTCACAGCATTGAGCTTTTCTGGTGTGAGACCATATCTTGCAAATGTTTCGGTAACAGAAGAGTCTGTTTCTTTTTTAGATTTCTTTATCGTCTTGTCTTGATATTCGGCGATGAGATCTTCGCCTTGCACTGTGACAGAGATCACTTTACCCATACCGATATCATGCACAAGTTCGGAGAGAGGTATCGGTGCACCACCTACATTTTGCTCCACTACCGCGGAATATACACCAGATATCAGGAAGAGTATCAAGAGAATAGAAGCTATGGAATTGAGAAATCCAAATCTGCTAGGGCGTTTACCCTTTTTATCCTTGGGATCCTTATTAGTATTCTTTGTATTGCTCATATTTCGTCTATACTACTGATTATACCTAAAAGCACAAAATGCGCTATACTTTCTACGATGTCTGAGTCATTAATACAAAATAAAAAGGTAGGCATGGACTACGAAATACTCGAGACTTTTGAAGCTGGTCTCGAGCTTCTTGGCTTGGAAGTGAAGAGTCTGCGAGCTCGACAAGGCTCTCTCCTCGGATCTCATGTGACTATCCGTGGTGGCGAAGCCTATCTCATCTCTGCAAATATACCTCCATTTCAAGAAAACAATACTCTAGATAGCTATGATCCGAGACGTAACCGCAGACTACTCCTTACAAAACCAGAGATAGAAAAACTAGCATCACTCGAAGTCAAAAAAGGTTTGACAATAGTACCTATTTCGGTGTATAATAAGGGGCGAAAAGTGAAGGTGGAAATCGCGATAGTTCGTGGCAAAAAGATGCATGACAAACGAGAAAGTATAAAGAAGAAGCAGGTAGATCGCGATATTCGCCGAGAATTTAGTGATAGATAGTTTTTTGACAATTTATTTTCATATGGGGATGCAAGGCCTCGACAGTTGAGGTATCCCCTACTATGCACTACAGAGCACCGTTAACTCTTAAATCTGACGGAAATCGTAACTGCAAAATCAGTAGTTGCAAAGGCAATGTCCATCGCTTCTCCATATTTTGGAGTGCAGGATCTTGCTTTCGTCCACGCCGCTTAAACTCGGTCTAGACGACACTTCACACTTCTCTCCGGAAGTTGTGTGTGGTGATATAACCTTCGGATAAGGTTTTGAAAATTTCCCTTTCAAGACTCGAAAATCTAGGAATCGTCTGTATATGTTTTTTCTTCTTTCAAGTATATAGATTAAAAGGAGGCGACTCCGCTAAAGTAGAATATGTAGTGTAGAAATGGTAGAGGACTTCATCTGCACGGCGGTTCAATTCCGCCCATCTCCACAGGACATGTTTTTTAAAATTGTGCCCATAAAAAAGTACCCGACTCTCCGGAGAGAATGGGGTACTTATTGTTTGCAGAAGTTCTTGAACGCTCTTACGAGCGTCAAGCACTCTGGGTCTTGCAGAAGAAGCCTGCGGGGAACTTGGCCATCACGTGGGAGTTGAAGCCGACGTAATTGGCGTGGTTGTATCGCCCGTTCTTCTCTTCCAATGCCTTGAATTCGTCCGAGTATTCGGGAACGAACCAAAGGTGGACATTGGAATCAAGGCTCTCCCGCACCAAGGTACTATACTCGTCGAGGAACTTCTTGAAGAAGGCTATCCCGTAGGTAACCTTCTCCTGCGAAGTCTTCGACCGCATGTCGTTGTAGGACGTGTAGGTATTGATGTCGAACGTGTGGTCTCCACCGCAGCCCTCACTCTCCACAGGATGACGTGCAACTTTCGGGAAACTCCGTTCGCAACCTCTACACTTGCTCCATTCACCTTGCTTAATCTGGCCTTGAATGGAGAACTTGTAGTCGTCGAACGTTCCGTAGTCGAACTTCACAGTGAAGATGAGTGCCTTTTCGGGGATGTAACCCACGATAATGATCTTCGCTCCGACAACCTCGCCCCTTTCTGACTTCGGATAAACCGACGCGTCCACAACTTGGATGCCGATTTGTTCCATCCCAATGATGACTTGCTGAATCGCCGTCTCGACATTGCAAGGACGATTAACCCAAGCAGAGATTTCATACTGTTTGGACTGAAACCAATAACGAATTGCGTTGAACATAATGCTATTCTTCCTTTCTTGTGTTGTTGTTTTAGCAGCCTTTTTTGACTGCACGTTTTTGAGCTCAATATGGTTATAAGCCCAGAAATGTACAGTCAAACCGCTATAACTTTCAGATATCAGTCTATTACTAGTATATCACTATAATATATATGTCAATGGTACGTAATGGCCTCATGAAAACATGTCAAAAAACCTTATCTTAAGGCATTTTTTAATTTAGCTGTAACTAGTCAGGAGTACGAACTATTATATATTAGACTTCTGGTGTTCGATATTTTACGATCCATCTCCACAGTAAAATAAAATGCCGACCTTGTGTCGGTGTTTTATTCTACTTCTTCCCTCCTTTATCATCCTTCTTCTCTTTTGACTTATTATGCGGTCCGAAAAAGATGTAGCCGAAGATGCATGCGAATATTATTAGTCCTAGATCACTCATGGGTATAATTATACTTTATTATTAGTAAAAACCTAGACAAAGCTAAATTGACAGAGATGACACGAGAGCATATCATCATATATGGTAAACGAAGTCAGTTGAAAAGCTGGCATAAACACAAGGTAAGAGGAGGGACATGTGAATAAAGAATATTTCCGAAAACGGCTTCGAGAATGCTTACGACATGAGAAGCTGGTGCAAGGTTCGACTTTTTTGGAATACCGTGCTCTGGCCAAGGGTGTGGTAGGGGTCAAGAAAAAAGCTAACTGTGGTTCGCCAGAGTTTCGAGTTTACTTCGATACACATCGTTGGCAAGTTCGAGATCATGAAAGCTGGCAAAAAGCGGTTTCACCAAAAGAAGTCGAAGGGTATGATCTTGGCGTAATACTTCCATGCAATGTTTTTCCACGCCTACTTCACAACTTCGATGATGCTCAGCTCAATGCGCAAGGCATCTTGAAACTCAGAAATGATCCGACGTGGTATTACCCGTACCACGAAAGCAGAAGAACACTGTGATGATCAGCATCAGTCGATCGGTCTCATGAAGCCCCACGAGAAAAACCTACAGAGGTCGGTCTTGTGGGGCTTTTTTAATGGTGTTATCCTTACACACATATGTCCTCCACTTCTTGGAATTTCTACACCACCAACCCCACTGCTTGGGACGCCATGATCCACGCTTGTTCACAAGCGAAAGAGAGCATCGATCTCGAAGCTTTCATATTCTTTCCAGATGAAGTCGGTAACAGATTCATCGAAGTCTGTGCGAAAAAAGCCTCTGAAGGGGTACGCGTCAGATTCATCTGGGATGCAGCGGGAAGTTTTTCCTTCTTCGGTTCATCTATTATTAAAGATTTAAAACAAAAAGGTATTGATCTCATATTTTTCAAAACACTTCTACCCCATTTCTTCAGTGTGCATAACTATAGAGCTTGGTATTTCAGGAATCATAGACGTACACTCATCGTGGATGGAAAAGTGGGGTTCACTGGCAGTGTCTGTATTTCCAAACGTATGGAATCCTGGCGCGATACACAGGTGAAGCTCGAAGGACCTGTCGTCGGTGATATGGAAATGGATTTCGAGAATATGTGGTCTAGGGCGCACAAGAAAAGATGGCAAAAGGATACGAAGAGAAAGTATGGAGTTGGGCAATTCGAATATGTAACAAATAGCCCTATGCCAAGACGTCGTTTCTTATATATGAGGATGATGGAAGCCATACGTGAAGCTGACAAAAGTATCTACATCACTGTGCCATATTTCGTACCGACACATAGTCTAGCTAGAGTCCTGCGTCTCGCTGCGCATCGCGGTGTAGATGTGAGAATCATCCTTCCAGAAAACTCCGACTTCCCCACTGTGGACCTAGGAGCCAGAACCTTTTTTCATAGTTTACTGAAAACCGGAATCCGTATATATCTTTACAAAGAAAAGATGATACACACCAAGAGCATTATTATCGATAAGAAGTGGTCTACAGTAGGTACATTGAATCTTGACCATATCAGCCTGAGACACAACTTCGAAGCGAATATCGTGACGGATAACAAGGACTTTGCCTCAGAACTTCTAGAACATTTTGATGAAGATTTAAAAAATTCTAGAGAAATCACTTTTGATGAATGGAAGAGTAGATTCTTCGTCGAGAAGATCGCCACATTTTTTGTAAAATTTATAAGAGGATTTCTATAGCGTGATTGCTCATAGGTGAAATGGGTGATACTGTTTACTTATGAAAAAAATAATAATAGCTATATTAGTCATATGTGCAGGTGTCTTTCTCGGTGCTAGTCAGGCGAACGCCACCGTTGGTGGACCTACCTACGTCTACAATCTCAAATATAATCCTGCTGATACATCCCTTTACTACGCAGAAGTGTCACAGAGTGGTCGTGGTTGCCCTCCTCTACTCAAGAAGCTTTCTCTTACTACCAATGAGACAACTACTGTCATATCTTGCGACCAAGCTGAGGTCTTACCCGCTGGTGGTGCAGAAGCTGAGATCAGAGGAATAACGGAGAGCTTCAAAGATTTGACACTAGTGAATCTTTTAAAAAATTCTATAGAGATTGATGTAACTTTTGTAAATGAAGAAAAAATAGCTGGTGAAGACTGGGTCTCCAAATCAAATTTCTTGGCAAAGATATATCAGAATGATATTTTGATTGCGGAACTGCCGATAGTCGGTTGCAACAAGGAACAACCTTTTGTCTTTGGAGGGTATGCAGTTCCAGGATTGAATAAGAAGCTTATTCTTCTCCTGTCGACAAAAGGAGATTGTTGGGAAGGAGGATATACTTATGAGACTATTCACAGAACAGACGCGACAATCATCGACAGAACATCTGGAAGTAACTCCTACAAAACTCAAGGTCCCCTCGTTCCAAGTGAATCAACTCTTGTGGTATATGAAGGAGAGCTAGTAAATAATAATGGGAAACTATTCACTGCACTCATAGCAGTAGCAATCCTGATTGTCGGAGTAGTTGTGGGATACCGTATGAAAAAATAAGCGCCAACTTCCAGGGTAGAAACATTTGCCAAAAAACCATAAATCTGATATAAATAGACAACTTTGAGCATTCCACGCATCCGTATCAATCATTTCATAAAAGCGCCACAGTTGCGTGTCATCACTTCCGATGGAGAAAATCTCGGAGTTATTACTCTTGAACAAGCTTTCAAAGAAGCTCAGACTCGAGGTATGGATCTTATCGAAATATCCCCTTCTGCGACCCCTCCAGTTGCAAAAATCATGGATTATGGTAAATTTCAATACGACGAAAAGAAGAAGCAAAAGGTTGCAAAATCCAAGACTCACACCACGGATCTGAAGAATATCCAGGTGAAAATAGGTACTGGTGACCACGATCTCGAGCTAAAAGCAAAGAAAGCCTCAGAATGGCTCAAAGAGGGCCATCGGGTTAAAATTGACCTCTTCCTAGTCGGACGATCCAAGTATATGGACGTCAATTTCCTTAAAGAGCGCATGGACCGAGTATTCAAATTAATAACCACAGAATACAAAGTTGCATCCGCCCCGATGAAGAGCCTAAAAGGCCTCACGGCTATTATCGAGAAGAAATAACAGACTAATCACTAATTATGAAAACCAATAAATCATTCGCCAAGCGATTGAAGCTTACCAAAAGAGGTAAGATTCTTTCTCGCGCCACAGGACAGAACCACTTCAATTCAAAAGAAAGTCGAAGAAGCCAACTAACAAAGAAAAATGCTCGGGTTCCCTTTCATATGACCATGAAAGAGAAGAGTCGTTTTCTTGTCGGTCTATAATTTTAACTATTTAAATAAACCACCATGTCACGAGTAAAAAAAGGAATGAACGCGCTGAAGACGCGAAAAAATATTCTCAAACAAGTAAAGGGTTATCGTTTTCGCAGGTCAAAGACAGAACGCAATGCTTATGAAGCTATCTCTCATGCAGGTACATACGCCTTCGCACACCGACGAGACAAGAAGGGTGATTTTCGAAGACTCTGGAATGTCCGCATCAACGCAGCACTACGCGCCATCGATCCGAAGAACTCATACAGCAAGTTCATGGGGGCTGTGAAGAAAGCTAATATCGCACTAGATCGCAAAGCACTAGCAACACTAGCAGACGAGAGTCCTGAAGCGTTTAAGAAGATAGTGGAGAGGGTTAAATAGTATACCCCACTCCTCTCTCCGGACACACTGCCTCCACTCCCACCTCATCATTTATCCTCTGCGCTAAAAATGTTGAGGCTTTCGGCTCACCCATCACTACAAAAACTTTTTTAAGTGTATCTTGCGCTGTCCCGATGAACTCTACGAGATTATCCGAATCCTTGTGCGAAGAGTATCCCATTATCGATTCTATCTTTGCTTTTACCTGCACTTCATTGCCTCCTATATTTACCTTTTTTGCACCATCTAGGAGATAGCGACCGACACTACCGAGAGTCTGATACCCTACTAGCAACACAGTGTTGCGTGGATCTGGCAGATAAATTTCCTCATGATGTCGCACTCGTCCACCGACAGACATACCTGAACCTGCAATGATTATTTTTGGGCCTTTCGTATGATCTATATCCTGCGAAGCTTCCCTGCTTTCTGTATATAGAAGTCGAGGAAAATTAAAAAGATCATCGCCTTTTCGTATTTCCTCTTGTGCCTTTTCATTGAAAAGATGCGTACTGTTTTGGTACACATCTGTGACTTTTGTAGCCAGAGGTGAATCTACAAAAACTGGTGTGGAGGGTATCATGTGCGACTCCACCAATTTATTTATCTCATATAAAATGACTTGAGTACGCTCTAAAGAGAAAGCCGGGATTATGAGAGTTCCTCCTTTGGAATGTGTGTCTTTGATTATTTTAATCAGCTTTTCTACTCTCAATTCTTTCGGTTCATGATTGCGATCGCCGTAGACACTCTCCATGATCACATACTCTGCCCCTTCTATCGACTCTGTATCGCGAAGTAATGGTGTCGGACTATTGCCAAGATCTCCTGTGAAAACTATTTTCTTTTTATCTACTGTGAACTGCAGCATTCCAGAACCTAGAATATGTCCGGCGTCTTTTATATACAAAGAAAAATCCTTGAAAGAAGTCTCAGTATGGTAAGGAATGGTCTGCCAGAGAGATAGAGCTTTCTTTACATCATCGGTAGAATAGAGTGGAGGTAAACCTTCTCTTTGTGCTTCGTGAGTCATGAGACCGACAGCGTCACCCAATATTAGTTCTGCGAGAGATTTTGTTTCTGGAGTAGAATAAATAGTTCCTCCGAATCCCTCTTTTACTAATTTTGGAATTCTACCAACGTGATCTAGATGTGCGTGAGTTATGAAAAGTATGTCGATGGATGAAGGCTCATAACCAAAAGGATTCCTGTTTTCCTTGATCGCTTCCCTATCACCCTGTATAAGTCCGCAGTCTATGAGAATTCTAGATTGTCCTGTTTCCAACAGAAAGTTGGCACCTGTCACACTTCCGACTCCTGTGAAGAAAGTTACTTTTGCCATTTCATTTCCTTAAAAAATATGCAGCTACAATAGCTCCTAGAGTGTCGTTCACCAGATCCTTCGCTAGATCGAGATAATATCTCGGAGTGCCGACTGGGGCTCCGGCGATGTTATTGATGGCTTCGAACACTTCCCACATCGCACCCGCAATGAATGTGACGAGGATGATGTGCCAGAAAGAGCACCTGTATCTAGGGAAAAAAGTCCTGAGGATCCAATATACAGAAAATGCCAATCCCATTCCGCCTAAGATATGCATGAGTATATCGAACCCAGGATAGCGTACGTACCAGTGTCCTGCACTCGCCATCGAATGTAGCCATGCTAGCAGGATCACAGATAGCAGAGCGGGTATGTATGTTTTATTCATGTGCCCCATTATACACGAAAAACACCTGCTGGTGCAGATGTTTTCGGTAGGTCGCGGGAGTACATAACCTAGTTTTTACTAGGTGGGTTTTCTGTGATCACACCAAGGTGTGATGCAACGCGAATTAAAAATTAATTCTCGAAATCCCGATATAAAATTTAGGGTTAATACTCCCGCAACCTGTCTTCATTATAACTCTCTCATTTTTGAAAACAATAGTGGAGATGTAGTAGAGAATTATTCTTTGGTTCCGTCGAGGTTGACATCGTACAAAATCTTTTCTTGTATATGTGTATAACTTATCAATTCATCTTTGGAAAACCAATGGGTGATCTCATCTTCTGCTTCCTTTATAGAACCAGAAGCGTGCACAAGGTTACGTATCGCTCGTCCATCATGATTCGATAGTTGATATGAATCGATAACGTAATCTCCACGAATAGTTCCGACATCAGAAGTGAGTGGCTCTGTACTTCCGACGATCTTCCTCACTATAGCCACCGCATGTGAGCCTTCCCACACCATCGCTAGCACGGGTCCGCTTGTCAGATACCTGACCAGAGAATCGAGGACCATACTCCCAACTTTTAGTGCGTCTTCTGCGAGCGGAGAATGTCCTTTTTCTTTTGCATTTTTTATAGATTTCTCTCCAGCGAGACGTAGCCATTCGGGATCTAGCGTGTAGTGTTTTTTCACTAGTTCGGTAGTTGGTACCATCATCTTCATCGCCACGAGTTTCAATCCCACCTTCTCATAGCGTCCGATGATTTCCCCCACGAGGCTACGTTGTATACTATCTGGCTTGAGTATTACTAGGGTTCTCTCATATTTTAAATGTTTATGTGTCATAATAAAGTTAGTATTTCAGCTTCACCTTTTGTAATTAAAACTGTATGTTCGAAATGGGCGCTCTGTTTGCCGTCTTTCGTACGATATGTATAACCATCACTATCGAGGATAACATGACGAGAGCCAAGATTAAACATAGGCTCTATTGCGATGACTGTTCCAGGCTTCAAAACTTCCCCTTTTCCTGGCTCGCCATAATTGGGCACATATGGTTCTTCATGCACCTCATAACCGACACCGTGACCAGCAAGATCTTCTACTATTCCATACCCTTTGGATATACCGACAAGCTCGATAGCCGAACTTATGTCTCCAACTTTTTTTCCACCTTTAGCCGCTTTTATACCAGCCATCAAAGCTTTCTTTGTAGTATCGAGTAAATCTTTTAATTCTTGTGAGATATCGCCGACGGGCACAGTCACTGCCATATCAGTTATGAGCCCCTTGTGCGTAAGTCCGAAGTCAATACTCACAATATCACCTTCGTGGATAACCTGTGGATTCTCTGTGGGTATCCCGTGGACAACTTCGTCATTTACAGAGACACAAATACTCGCTGGGTACGGTCGATCTGCGCCATATGGCTTATAGTTGAGTATCGATGCTTCATCTCCATTTTCATTTATCAACTTATTAGCAACTTCATTTAATTCGCTAGTCACGAGACCAGGACGTACCAGAGCGACTAATTTCTGCATAATCTCTGCATGCCTTTTACCACCCTCTCGTAGAATCTGTATATCTTCTTTGGTCTTCAGTTTTATCATATCTTGGTTTTACTCAAAATCTCTGTATGGACCACCTCGATAGACTGCTCACCATTCACAGAACAGTAATTGTAATCTGGATTATTTTTGAAAAAGTCTAATGTTGGCAATACCTCTGTTTCGAACCATGCTAGGCGATTGTCTATTTCTTCTTCTATATCATCGAAACGCTTTCGAGCGAGCAGACGCTTTTTCGACTCTTCTTTAGAAATATCTATGTAGATCACATACGGCTTTTGCATCTTATAGAAACCCCATATAGAATCTAGCACTCCAGCTTCGTGATATTTTCTTGGCATGCCGTCCATGATAAGATGTTCTACTCCAGAATATTTCTGTAGCAATATATTAGTCCACATATGTATAGCGAGAAACTCTGGTTGGAACTCTCCTCTATCATAGACTTCTTTCGATAGTCTCTGAGTTAGACTGTTACCTTTTATAAATTCTCGAAACTCTGCACCACTTTGGATGTATATTATCTGTCCTTGTGGGTCTATTTTTTTCAGATATTCTTGGATAAGTTCGGATTGAGTTCCCTTGCCACAGCCGGAACGTCCTATGAGGATAAAAGTTTGAGGGGTCATGATTTTATTATAACCCATAAAAACCACCTTTAGTACTCCCTCATGCTTGCCTGCGCATCCACTTTTTTCAAAAGATCGAGAACAACAGAGACGACGATGAGTAGAGCCGTACCACCGATAGCGAGTACTGGATTGCCTGTAACTCCTTGCATTATGAGCGGTAGAATAGCGATAAGACCGAGGAAAAGAGCACCGACGAGAGTTATGCGAGTCACTACCTTACCAAGATACGCCATAGTAGACTCACCAGGACGTACTCCAGGAATGAAGGCTCCTCCCTTCTGGAGATTCTCTGATATCATCTTCGGATCGAAAGTCACTGCAGTGTAGAAATATGTAAAAACAAACACAAGCAAGAAGTATGTAATACCATGAGTCCATGGATTCGCTAGAAAGTTCGAAACCCATACAGCAATATCAGAGATTGTCACATTCGATGATCTAGAAAAAAAGTTGGCGATAATCTGTGGGAAAAGTAGTATGGACAATGCGAAGATAATAGGAATAACACCTGCCTGATTTAGACGTAGTGGAAGGTATGTAGAAGTGCCACCATAGACCTTGTTACCACGCACCTGCTTTGCATAAGTCACAGATACTGGTCTCTCTGCTTCTGTTACCACAACCACAGCGACTATCACTACGATTGCGACAAGGAGGAATAATAGGTATAGAGGTATCTGCGCAGGGTTGAAAGAAGCGATGAACTGGAATATCTGTGTTGGTAGTACAGCTACGATACCTGCGAAGATAATGAGCGAGACTCCATTACCAATACCGAATTCGGAGATAAGCTCACCGATCCACATCAAGAGTACGGAACCTGCTGTGATGACAAATATGTTTATCGCAAGACTCATACCTGTGAGTTCTGGGATAACATTCTGACTTGCAAGTAGTGCGAGAAATGCTGCGGATTGCAGAGCTGCTAGTGGCACAGACATGAGTCGTGAATATTGAGAAAGCTTCTGTCTTCCAGCCTCTCCTTCTTCTTGCATCATAGCTTTCATACTTGGGAACATCATAGTCAAAAGTTGCATGATGATAGATGCAGTGATGTATGGACCGACTCCGAGCATCACGATAGAAAGACGAGAGATGCCTCCTCCAGAAAATATGTCGAGTAGACCGAAGAACTGATTGCCTGCGAGTAGCTTGCCGAGACTCTCTGCGTCAACACCAGGGATAGGGATTGTAGAAAGTAGACGAAAAACAACCAACGCTCCTATGGTAAATAGGATGCGCTTTCTGATGGCTGGGTCTTTTGCAACTGTGGCTATTTTTTGGAAAATGGAATTCATATTTTATCTATCTTTGCTTTTGCCTGCTTGGACATCTCGATTCCTTCAAATGATAACTTTTTTGTGAGTTCTCCGCCACCTAGGATTTTTACTTCTGGAATCTTGCCTTTGAAAGTCGTGATAACTCCCTTTTTAATAAGAGCTTGCAGTGTTACAACTTCCCCTGCCTTGAATGCGTTTTCTAGAGCATCAAGATTTATCGCGATAGGTTTCGTCTCTATGGTCTTGTTGGAGTTTTTACCACGACCACGGAGCTTCGGAATTCTTTTTATGAAATCTCGGAGTTCTGGGCGCTTCTTATTACCAGCACGCGCTGTCTGACCTTTACCTCCTCGACCAGAAGTCTTGCCTCGCTTGCCTCCACGGCCTACGATCATAGTCTTCTTGTTCTTTGTTTTTGGAATCAGTGTGTTTAGTTGCATGGTAGTATTTTATTTATTTTTTACATCAGGAGCTCCGAGAGTTTCTCTGGAATGTCTTGAAAGTAGTTCGAGAGCTTTGATAGTAGCACGGGCGATGTTGAGCTTGTTCTTGCTACCAGAGAGAAGCTTGCCACAGATATCTTTTATACCTGCAAGTTCTACGACATTTCGCACAGCACTTCCCGCGACAACTCCACGTCCTCGTGCAGGCATGAGCATGACCATAGCACTAGAGAATTTTGCCTCTACTGCGTGAGGAATAGTCATCGCTGGTGAAAGTCGAACTTTTATCATGTGTTTCTTGGCATGACGAGTCGCCTTGTCGATAGCGAGAGAAGTGTCTCCAGCTTTTCCTAGACCGACACCCACTCTTCCTTTTTTATCACCAGACACCACAGCTACGGAGAAGGTAAATCTGCGACCTCCAGAAGCCACTCGAGTCACACGTCGTATCGCTATGATTTTTGTATCGAATTCTGGCTTGATACGCTCTTTATCCGGACGTGAAGACCTACGAGGTGGACGTCGGTTGCCCATCGGAGGTCTCGCAGGAGAAATCACAGCAGGTGCTACTGGCACTACTGCTTCTACAGGTGCTACTGGTGCGACTTCTGGAATTGTATTTGTATCTTCTTGCATAATATTTATTAAAATATGAGTCCGCCTTCGCGCAGAGCATCTGCGAGAGCCTTTATCTTACCTGTGTACAGATATCCCCCTCGATCGAAGACTACCTTGTCAATCTTAAGGGCTTTTGCCTTCTTTGCAAGGTCAATGCCTACAGTCTTCGGATCTGTGGCTGTCGCTTGTGCGAAAGTGTGACCCTTTATATCATCGATGAGTTGAGCAGAGATGAATTTGTTCGATCGAAAGACAGATACACGAGGTCTCTCCTTCGTACCAGAGATAGTAGCACGAATCCTCTTGTGTCTGCGGGCAATCTTCATTTGTTTCAGTTTACTTGTATTCATATATTTTATACAGACTTCTTACCTTGTTTTCGGCGGATAGTCTCGTCATCATAACGTATACCCTTTCCCTTGTATGGTTCTGGCTTCTTCAAGGATCGAACTTTCGCAGAGAAAAGTCCTACCAATTCTTTGTCCATACCAGAGATAGTGATGACGTTTTTCTCTGCAGTCACCTTCAGTCCATCTGGAATTATGACTTTCACAGGATGAGAGAAGCCGAGCGCAAGATGAATCTCTTTTCCTTTTATATCAGATTTAAAACCAATACCTTCAACTATGAGTTTCTTCTGATATAGAGTGTTGACTCCAGCTAACATATTTTTAAGATGTGAACCATATGTTCCCCAGAGAGCGAGAATGTCTAGAGAATTGCGAACTGGTGTGAGAGTCACTTCTCCATTTTCAATCTTCACCTCGATCTCAGGTTTGAAATCTTTTTTCAATTCTCCTAGAGGACCTTTTACAGTGATAACACCAGAAGCGTATGTGACTTCTGTCTTTTCTGGAATTGCTATTGGTTTTTTTGCTATTCGTGACATATATTTTGTATTACCAGATCTTAAAGAGGACTTCTCCACCGACCTTGTTCTTCTTCGCATCGACATCGAGAAGCACTCCCTTTGGAGTTGAGATTACAGTATTACCGAATCCACTCTTGAACATGCGGATATCCTTTGCACCTTGGTAGATACGTCGTGATGGTTTCGAGATTCTGTCTACTCCATGAATTCGAGGTTCATCGCCGATGTATACTAGGGCGACTTCGAGAGTTTTGATCACCTTCTTTCCCTTCTTCTCAACAGCAGAGACATATCCGCCTTTCATGAGAACATGCGCTATCGATTCCTTTAGAGCAGAGTACGGCACAGAGATGGAAGCCTTGCGCGCATCGCTAGCATTCTTTATGGAGATTATGAGGTTTGAAATAGGGTCTGTTACCATGATGATTTCTTTATACCAGGTATTACTCCTTCGTTTGCAAATTCACGGAAACAGATACGACAGAGATCGAAGTCTCTCATGTACCCATTCTTTCGGCCACAGCGGAAACAGCGTCTCACAATTCTAGATGAGAACTTCGGTGTTTTCTTTGCTCTTGCTTTTACTGATGTTTTTGCCATGTGGCGTTTTTTGCAATAAAAATGGGGATTGGTTAGCTTTGCCTTTGAGGTTTCAGCTTCCAATCACTATTCGGTAGTTATCTACCCTTTTCGAACGTGGGGTTATATTAGCAGAAGGGGTAAAAGAAGTCAACGAGATGTACGCGTCCTATCGCATTATATTAGTTAAGGAATTTCTATAGCACTCATTGTAGCAAATCCTTCAGCATCAGCTGTAAACGGAGCGAATGCCGACTTTTCCTGAAGAGAGCATTGACCTTTAACTCTAACACTATATGTGACTGGGTTGCCATTATGATTCATGGTGTCGATATATGTTCCACTCGATGCAGACAGGTAATCTAAATTGGAAGATGCACCAAAAATAAAGACTTGTGATCCGTCCCTAAATAAAGCTGTCTTGCAAGGCTGCGGAGTTAAACCTGTCATTGTAAAAGTTCGAGCTGTCGCGCTAGCTGTAATTGAGATGCGAGAATCAGTGAGAACTGGATCTATTGTCCATTGAGCTCCATCTATCAATATCCATTCATTATAAGAACTATAAGACCAGAGGGTGTTAGGATCACCACGAGTCCTTGTAGAATATGAAAAGGCAGATAATTTTAAAGGCGTTGTGCCTGCCGGTGTTACCCAACTCGCCAACCCATTCGTATCGGTACTAGTAAGTACCTTACCAACACCAGGAGAACCACCTTTTATCTGTATTTGTCCATCAAAATACGCAGTGTCCTTGAACTGACTCTTGCCATTATTAACTAATCTCATTGAATTGGGGGTAACCGTATCTGCCGCAATATCTACCTGTCCATTAAATATACTCTTCCCCCAAGTAGTAAATCCTGTAGCGTATGTACCAGTAGTACCATCAGTATTCGTATTAACATTCAGTTGACCAAGTTTCCACTGTTGATTATTACCAATATTTACAGGAGCAGGAACGTTACCTGCTGGTGGAATATCTGTAGGTGGAGTCCATGAACCTGCTGTCTGGGCGTATATAATACCAGCACCCAATAGTCCGAACATTCCTAGAAAAAGAATGGAGTTTTTTATTGTTTGTGAAAAGTTTTTCATAACATATATTTTAACATGGAATTAGAACTCTAACTGTGCATAACTACAACAAAAAAACTGCCTTTACGGCAGTTCTTTTACTTCTTCACCTCCGCTTTCTTCAATGGAAATCCTAGATATTCGAGGAATGCTAGAGTCTCTTCTTTATTATTTGATGTAGTCACCACTGTCAATCCCATTCCGAACACATCCTTCAAGTCCTCATCCGATGTCTCTGCAAAAATAGTGTGCTCTTTTATACCTAGTGTATAGTTTCCCATCTCATCTACTGCTGTTCGAGATATCCCTCGGAAGTCTTTCGTGCGAGGTAGGGCGATGTGGACTAGACGATCTACGAAGTCGCACATTCTCTTGCCACGGAGAGTTATCTGATACCCTACTGGGTCTCCTGTACGAACTTTGAATGTGGCAATAGACTTCTTTGCACCACGTAGAGCAGGCTTCTGTCCTGTGATCTTTGCTAGTCTGTCGGAGATGAGTTCTACTTTCTTTTTATCTTTCACAGAACCGATACCTGTAGAGAGGACCACTTTCGTGAGTCGAGTACCTTGCATGGGATTCTTCCAGCCGAACTTCTCCTTCATTCCTTTGAATGAATTTTTATTGAGTTCAAAAATTGTTGCCGGTGTTGTGTGTTTCATAACGGTTTAAATTATTTTTTTGCGACGTTGGAAATATGGATGGGCATAGTCACTTCTACAACCTGTCCTTTCTGTCCTTGCTTCCTTGGCTTCTGGCGCTTCTTGATGATATTCACACCAGAGACTATTACCTTGCCGATCTTGGGTAGAGACTGGATGACTTTTCCAGTTTTTCCCTTATCTTTTCCTGCAAGCACTATTACATTGTCGTCTTTTTTTATGGTCATGATATTAAATTTATACGATCTCTGGCGCTCGCGAAGCGATAGTCTGGAAGCCTTTTTCAGACAATTCTCGTGGAATAGGTCCGAATATACGTCCTGCTATCGGTTCTTTCTTACCCTTCTCGAGGATAACAACTGCGTTTTCATCAAAGCGAATGTATGTACCATCTTTTCGGCGATATGCCTTTGCTTGACGGACAACTACAGCTTGTAGAACATCTTTCTTCTTTATCGCCTTGCGAGGCTCTGCGCGCTGTACAGAGAGAACAACTAGATCCCCTATCTGTGCATAGCGCTTCTTGGAAGAACCGAGCACCTTGAAGATGCGTCCGACTTTGGCACCGCAGTTATCTGTTATTCGTACTATTGATCGTGGTTGAATCATATTATTTTAAATAATTTTAAAAGATTTATGTTTTGAAATTGGACGACAAGATTCGATAGTGACTTTGTCACCAACTTTCTTGGTATTTCCGACATCATGGACCTTGTAGCGTTTTCGTAGAGTGATGAATTTATGATACTGCTTATCTTTCACATATCTCTCCACGACGACAACTACTGTATCTTTCATCTTGTCCGATACTACAGTTCCTGAAAATGTCTGTTTCTTTGTTAAAATGTTTTTTTCCATACTATTTTGTTGCTTTTCGAAGTGAAAGCTCTGTCATTATTCTTGCGATATCTTTTCTTAAAGTTCTACCGAGCTTCACATTCTTGGTCTTGCTACCTGTAGAGCCGAAGCGGAAAGCTCGTACACCCTCTCGCTTTTCTGCGATGAGCTTATTTAGATCCTGTGGTGTTTTATCCTTGTATTCCTTCATATATTTGATATTACATCATATTTCGACTCACAACACGAGTCTTTACAGATATCTTGGTACCCGCCTTGCGTAGAGCCTCAAGAGCTACCTTATCATCAATTCCATCAACTTCAAAGAGGATACGACCAGGCTTCACTTCTGCCACGAATCCTACTGGATCTCCTTTTCCCTTTCCAAGCTTCACTTCTGGAGGCTTCTGTGTGAATGGTCGGTCTGGGAAAACGCGTACCCAGACTTTTCCTGACTTCGTCGCATAGCGAGCGAGAGCCTTTCTCGCAGCCTCGATCTCGTTCGAAGTGAGGCGACCGTAGACCAGAGCCTTGATACCATATGAGCCGAATGAAAGACTGACTCCACGCGTCGCAACAGATGATGCAAGCTTCTTTGCATTCTTTCGGCCTGTGTGCCACTTGCGGAATTTTACTTTTTTAGGAAATAACATGGTAGTGAAAATTATTGACGATTATTTGCCGCAGCAGACTGGGTATTTGCAGCTTTTATATCCTTCTCGAATATTTGACCTTTATATATCCAGACCTTTATACCGATATCTCCATATGTCATGTGCGCCTTCTCGCGAGCGAAATCAATATCAGCTCGTAATGTCTGTAGCGGAATACGTCCCTTCTTCAAGTCTTCCTGGCGTGCCATATCCGCACCTCCTAGTCGTCCAGAAAGCTTGATCTTTGCACCCTGTACTTCCCTATTTGCCAATACTTTCTCGAGAGTCTGTTTCAAAACTCGTCGGAAAGGAAGTCTCTTTTCTAGACCTTCTGCGACGATGAGGCCTACGATCGCGGCGTTTGACTCTGGATTTCGAACTTCTTCGATATCTATTTTTAGTTCTTGTCCAGCGATATTTACATCATTTTTCTGTAGAAGTCTCACTATTTTCTCACGAAGCTTCACTGCTCCATCACCGCTACGACCTATGATCATACCTGGACGTGAAGTACGGATGATTATCCTGAAAGACTTCTGATTTCTCTCGATCTGGATATCGGAAAGGTAAAAGGTTCGAAGTTCTTTTCGAAGATATTCACGTACCAGCAAGTCTGCCTTTAGGGCATTTCTGTAGCCTTTATTTACAGAGAACCAGCGACTTTTCCAGTCTCTTATTATTCCTAGTCTATGTGAAAATGGATGGACGGAGTGTGACATATTATTTTTTAGTTTTATTAGCCTTCTTCTCGTCTTTCTTGTTCTCCTTCTCTGTCTTCGGTGCGAGAACTAGGAGAACGTGGCTCGAACGCTTGTGTATAGGAGAAGCGCTACCACGAGCACGTGGCATACTTCTTTTCAAAGTCACTCCACCATCTACACGCAATTCTTTTATCATCAGTCCTTCTTTTTCTAGATTGTATGTGTTCTTTGCATTTGCAATAGCTGATTGTAGGAGCGCGTAAAGTGGGTCTGCGCCTTTTTTACTTAAAAAGTTGAGAGTGTTCAGAGCATCGACTGCAGATTTACCCCTTACAAGGTTCGCTACAGAGCGAACTTTTCGTGGAGACTGTCGAAAATTTGTAAGTGATGCTTTTATCATAAAATTATTTCTTTGCTGGAGCAGCTACGGCTTCTTTTGCAGATTTTGCTGCATTGATCTCTGACTCCTTTGCCTTCTGCTCTATCTCTTTCTGCATCTTTCCTCCGTGCTTTGTGAATTTGCGCGTAGGCGAGAATTCACCGAGGCGGTGACCAACCATTTCCTCGGTGACTAGTACTTCTATGTGTGCGCGACCATTGTAAACACCAAAATTAAAGCCGACCATTTCAGGAGAGATCTGGCTTCGGCGGTACCATGTCTTTATAACCCCAGTTTCTATGGGTTTTTTTCCGGCGATCTTCTTTAAAAGTCGCTCTTCGACGAATGGTCCTTTTTTTAGTGATCGTGACATTTTTGTTTTATAAAGCTTCCAAATACTAGCAAACTATGGCTTAAAGTCAAACTATTTCGTCTCCCCCTTACTCTTGCCCACTCGACGACGTGAGACGATGAAGACATTCGAGTACTTCTTCGGAGTACGAGTCTTCTGACCTTTTCCTGCAGGCTTGCCCCAGCGAGTCTTCAGTCTTCGGAGACCTCGACCTGTTCTCTGCTCTCCTCCTCCGTATGGATGGTCTACAGGGTTCTGTGCAGATCCGCGAACAGTAGGGCGTATACCCATCCATCGTGACCTTCCTGCTTTTCCGATATTCACGAGGCGAGACTCTTCGTTCGACACAGTTCCCACAGTTGCCCAAGCTTCATCGTGGACTTTTCGCACTTCTGTCGAAGGAAGCTTGATATGTGTATACCCTGCATCGTTCGCGATAACTTGAGCAAAGGATCCAGCAGAACGTACAAGCTTTGCACCTCCTCCAGGACGAACTTCGATGTTGTAGACGAAGGTACCTACAGGGATTTTTCGGAGAGGCAGACGGTTGCCAACTTCTATGAGAGCTTTTTCAGAAACGAGGAATCTGTTTCCGACTTTTACAGTCTTTGGAACTAGGATGTATCTCTTTTCACCATCGAGATATTGTACTAGAGCGATGAAGCCAGTTCGATATGGGTCATATTCTATAGTCTTCACTATCGCAGGAATCTCTTTTTTGTCATAGTTAAAGTCGATCTGTCGATAGAGTTTCTTGTTACCTCCACCCTTGTGACGTACGGTGATGCGACCGAATGCGTTGCGACCCATGTCTCTCTTCATACCCTTCGTAAGAGCCTTGAAAGGTTCTGACGCGGTAAGGTACTGACGATATGGAAGTGTCGTCATGTGGCGTCTTGATGGTGTTGTTGGTCGATAACTTTTCATATATTTTATATAAATTTAATAGTATCCCCTTTCTTCAGATATACCAGAGCCTTTTTTACAGAAGGTTGCATACCTCTCTTGCCTCTCACGAATACCTTCTTGCGAGGTAGACTCACGGTTCTGATTTTTATCGGAGTGACTTTGTAGAGAGCCTTGATACTTCTAGCTATTGTCTTTTTTGTAGCATCTTTTGCAACTTCAAATGTGAAAATATTTGAAGTTTCGCTAGCTACGCCAGACTTTTCTGTTATTCGTGGTCTAAGTATGGTTTCCATGTTATTTAAATATTTTAAGTGACTCTGCTGGATTGGCGATCACAATGTACTTGTGATTCATCACTGAAACAGGGTTGATTGTCCTCAACTCTTCTACATCGACATTGCCAAAGTTTTTGAAACTCCTTGTGATCTCTGGATACTTTTTATCGATGGCGATGATGGCGGCATTCTTCGGCTTGGTAGCGAGCTTCTCGAATCCCTTCACTTTCGAAAGTGCTAGGAGGACGACCTTCGCGTCTTTTGCTTTTGGTGCGCCGAATGAGAGAGAATCGATGAAAAGGATTTCTCCATCTCGATACTTCTGAGAGAGGATGACGTGTAGAGCTTTGGTCTTTGCTTTCTTGTTTACCTTTCGGTCATAGTCTTTTTCATTTCGAGGACCATGAGCAACACCTCCACCTACCCAGATAGGAGAACGTGTAGATCCGTGTCGTGCGCGACCAGTTCCTTTCTGTTGCCATGGCTTCTTACCTCCTCCAGATACTTCTCCGCGAGTCTTGGTATGAGCGATGGAATGGCGCATAGATGAAGTCATAGAGACGACGACTTGGTGCACAAGGTCAGCATTCCAAGGTAAACCAAAAATGTCTTTGGAAATATTGATTTTTCCTGCTTCTTGTCCTTTTTGGTTGTAGACTAGTGTTTCCATATTTTTATCCTGTTATTTCTACAAGAGTTCCTCTTCGACCTGGTATTGCTCCTGAAATATATATTGTGTTGGTAGCCTGGTCAATATGCAGAACTTTCAAGTTCTTTACTGTGATCCTGTCACCTCCCATTCGTCCTGCCATGCGCATCTTCTTTGGCACTTTGTTGCGGAGTCCTCCTCCGATGGATCCTGGTTCACGCTCCGAGTGCTTCTGTCCGTGAGTTCGAGGTCCTCCACCGAAGCCGTGTCTCTTGACCACCCCTTGGAATCCTTTACTCTTAGATATCGCACTTACTTCTATCTCATCTCCCTCTTTGAATTGAGTTAGGTCGATTTTGTCTCCGACTTTCTGCTCTGGAGTGCCTTCAATGCGGAATTCTCGTAGAGTTGCGAAAGCTCCGAAGTCTTTCATATGACCTTTCATTGGCTTGTTCATTCTCTCTGCTTTCTTTGCACCAGATGCGACCTGCACCGCTGTATATCCGTCATTCTCTACAGTCTTGACCTGTGAGACAACAATTGGAGATGCTTCGACAAGAGTCGCAGGGTGAACTACCCCGTCCTTATCGAAGATTTGAGTCATATTTAACTTTCGTCCAAGTATAAATTTCATGGTAGTTTGTCTGTTAGTCGGTAGCCTTACATCATCTTTACATCGATGTTCACACCAGATGGAAGCGAGAGGTTTGTAAGAGCCTCGATTATCTTCTGATTTGGGTTCAAAATATCGATGAGACGCTTGTGAACTCTCATCTCGAACTGTTCACGCGCATTTTTGTATACGAATGAAGAACGATTCACTGTGTATTTTTTTATCTCTGTTGGAAGAGGAATCGGTCCGAAGAATTGAACATCGTAACGTATCGCTGTGTCCATGATCTGCTTCAGAGATGCATCGAGAATCTTGTGTTCATAGGCTCGAACACGGATGCGAAGTCTTGCCTCTCCTGCCTCTTTTGGAACCTTGGCGGCACGAGGCTTGGAAATCTTCTTTGCAGTAGTATTCTCTTGTTTGGAAGCAGTAGCCATGATATTTAAGCAACAACCTTTGTTACGACTCCTGCACCTACAGTCTTACCTCCTTCACGGATGGCGAAACGCTGTTGTGCATCGAGAGCGACTGGTGCTACTAGCTTGACCTTAAATGTCACTGTATCTCCTGGCATAACCATCTCTACACCTGTAGCTAGAGTCACTTCTCCTGTAACGTCTGTAGTTCGGATATAGAACTGAGGTTTGTATCCTGTGAAGAATGGTGTGTGTCGTCCTCCCTCTTCTTTCTTTAGAATGTAAACCTCTGATTCGAACTCTGTATGAGGCTTTACAGAACCAGTCTTTGCGAGAACCATACCGCGAGTTACATCATCTTTTCCAGTACCTCGTAGGAGTAGTCCTGCGTTGTCTCCGGCAATTCCTTCTTTTAGAGATTTGTTGAACATCTCGATACCTGTGATAGTGGTCTTTGTGGTATCTCGGAATCCGATTATCTCAACTTCTTCACCAACTTTTACCATTCCTCTCTCAATTCTTCCAGTAACCACAGTTCCGCGTCCTTCGATAGAGAAAATGTCTTCGATAGGCATAAGGAATGGCTTATCGACTTCACGCACTGGCATAGGGATAAATGTATCGAGGGCTGTCATGAGCTCCTTGATCTTCGCTACATATGTAGCATCGCCTTCGAGAGCCTTGAGAGCAGAACCTCGGATAACTGGAGAAGCCTTGCC
>CAYGFL010000006.1:0-29343 GCA_964349165.1 uncultured Candidatus Saccharibacteria bacterium | reverse complement strand
TATCGAATCCACGAGTGACTGAAACTTTGCTGGGATTTCTACGTTTTCCATTTTAGTAATTTTAAGTTTATTTAATTAATTTTATAAATTATATGCTTTGATTATATACTTTGACTTTTTTATGCTGTTTTCTTTTTACCTATCTCACTAAGCGCCATAACGAATCCTTGTATTGGAGAGTTGATAACGTTAACAAACATCGCATGGAGAGTTTTCTCGGAAGGTATGAGAGCGATGCTCATCATCTCCTCTTTCGACATGTATCTTCCTTCGAAGACTCCACCCAATATCGATATGCTGTCTTTGAATTTCTTCTGGAATTCATAGACCTCTCTTGCTGGAGCGATGAGATCTTTTCCGTATGCTAGACCTAGTTCACCATCGAGCTCTGGCATGGTTCCAGTAATTTTCTTACCTTCTCCCTCTAGAGCCTTTCGAGTCAATGTCTTCTTCGCTACGAAGAATCCTACACCCTCTTTCTTCAGCTGGCGACGAACCTGCACAGTATCGCCTACCTTGAGTCCGTGAAAATTCACGAATACCATGGACTCCGCTTCTTTTACTATTTTTTCTACTTTCTCTAGAATCTCTTTCTTTTCAATTTTTGTACGTGGCATTTTTATATATCAGGCGATTACCTGAACTTTATAATTCTGACGACCTTTACTAAAGGCTGAGATTAAATCTTGGAAGGATCTTATGTCTCTACTAGACTAGCTAATAGCGGACTACCTTCTGTCTCTGACCTTTTCTCAACCTTATCATATACGAAGTAATAGAGTCAATGTTGAGGTTTATTCACGCTCTAGAGCGGATAGTACGCTATCGAACATATCAACTAATGTTTGTCTCTGATTCTCAGTCATTTTCTTGGTGTCCCAATGTTTATTTTCTACTTTATATGAGATATTTTTTAATCTTTTTGCTACCTTATCAGTTTTACCTTTCTTTATTAACTTTTGAATATTATCAATCTTTTTCAATAGGACTTTTTCTACAGAAGACTTGAGTTTTAATGACAAGATTATTGTCTTCATAGATTTGAGATGGAGGAGCGGGTCCATGACTGTGCTAGACGCGACTTTTATATCTGTCACACCATTTCCGTCTACATCGAGATTTAATGTGGGTGAAATATTTGTAGAAGAGATGGTCGTACTAGCGACAAGTAGAGGTGTGACCGGTAGATCTGTGTACACAGTATTTGCCACTTCCGTCATCTCTCCTCCTACGAACTTTTGGATTTGAAAGGTGAAGTTGCCAGTGCCAGTTCCCTTCAATTTGATATCGTACATATCATCCGCTGGTAAAGTCACATATTTTTCATCACCGATAGCATCGTATTGTGCACCTATCGTATTTTCCAACCATTTTAGATCAGAACTAGGATCTAGAGGAAATGGGATCACTCCGAAATGTCCACCATGACTATCATATATATCTATATCCACAGGAGAATGAACACTCACTGTGATCCATGATAGGTGTTCGTAATCTGCGGGGTTAGGTTTCGTAGTAGATATATACGTCGACAGAGAAGCATCTACAGCAGAAGCGAGCGAAGAAGTGGCTATTGATTTGGAAATCATAGATACGACAGGATCTGCTTCTAGGATATATGCGTGAGTTACATCTTTATCAGTGTCTTGTTCAAAAAGTTTCTGATTAAAATATATCTTATCACCATATCCTCCGGCACTCTCGGCGACCACAGTACCATCACCTTCTGGGCTTTTCTTTATTCTAGGAGAAGTACTCGAATACTCTATGGTCTGGGTAGTAGGAACACCCCAACCTACGATAGATGAGACATCTGTGGTTGTGGGAAAATTCCAGCCATCTATTATCTGATGTATCCATTCGGATTTTTCCAAGAGATTGCTCGAGAGTACTGCTGGAGTTTTCAGATCTGTCTCTATTGGTTGTGTTCTATTATCTGATCTCCCTGTGAGGAAATTTTTAAATAGATCATAGGATCCTACAGCCTTATTGGCAAATGTCACTATCGGATCTACAACGTTACTGAAATACTTTGTGGAAGGAAGGAGTCCGTAGGCGCTCGACATGTTTATCCCTAGAGTGCGAGCCACGCCATCTGAAAGTATGACTCCTCCAAGGATGGATTGGTTATCGCCATGTAGCATAGCAGCAACTGCCGATGGAGTCCCTAGATGCGGAACTGCGACGAATAACATCTTATCTACGATGCCCGCTTTTCCTTTTTTCTCCAATTCATAACCCAACATTTTCGCCACTAATCCTCCATTGCTATGCGCGATGATCGTAACCTTGCCAGTCTTAGAATTTTTTGCCAATTTTTCTGTCTCTTCTATGAGCAGATTCATTGTAGAAGTATCTGACTGACTCATCCTCCAGTCATAAGCAAAAGGTAGCCAGCTATTTATAGTTTTGTCCGCAACCACGCTATTCATCATAGCGACAAACTTGGTATACACATTTTTGAGACCATATGCAGAGTTCATAATGTCAGATGTGTGGATACTTGGATTTATACTTTTACCTTCTATATCAAGGAAAAGTGTACGAACATCATTATTTGTATATGGCTCCCAAGCTCTATGAGTCGATGTTCCAGTGCCGAGTAGATTGGGATCGTCTCTGTACAGACGACTTGCCTGAAGTCCTGGGAGGAACAAGACATTCGAGCAGCAGGCTTGTGTAGATTTTACGGGATCTTCCATCTTCCATGGATCTGTCACCACTGCGCTAGAAACTTTTATGCCAGGACCATCGGCACTTCCCCACCAATTATCTGTAGCATCTATGACATTTGTAGTGAAATTTCTTATATCAAACTCTGTGTTATTTTTTATAATATTATTTGTAATGGTGATTATGCTCTGTTCAGGATCCATATCTCCGGCATTACCGATGCCTCCTATCCCCATCGCTCTATCTTTATACATGAGCACCGGGCTAGTATCTCGAAAGGTTGATATCACCCCTCTTTGATTGTTAAAGATTTCACTATCATGCATCTCTAGGATACTTCCAATGGCTTCAATGGCAGTATTTGCGCCGTAGATTTTGCTTGATAAAATCGTGGTCGTACCAACCGTGGTATATAGTCCAGTCCTCTCAAATATAGTGTGCTCTATGCGGTTGTCCTTACCCAGAGTCATAACTCCAAGACCTATGATATGCACAGGGTTATCTTTTGTTCCTAGTATCTCCATGTCGCCGATAGACCCGATGTAGTTCGGATCCTGACCTTCTGTGGTAGAAGCAGACATCACTACAACACCAGGACCGATCACTAACTTGCGATCATATGTGACCGTTATCGGCTGTTCGAGGATGTATGGACTACCGGATTTATTCCAATAAGTAATTTCGGCAGATGGATCTACTGTGATACGCGTCTCTGCGAGCGTAAGTCTAGGAAATAAAATAAGGGTGGTTAAAATAAGTGAAAAGATGAATGAGAATACAAATAGTTTGGTGTGCAAAAATTTTTTGTTTAATGGTTTTGTATGTAGTAATTTTTGTGTATATGTGGACATAATTGTTTTTGTTAAATTAATAATGTCCGTATCGTAACAAAATGAAATGAATTTTCGATAAAGATTTGATAAAGAAACGATAAAGATTCAACAAAAAATTCCTCTGCAATAGAGGAATTTTTTGTCAAACAGTGTTTCCAAAAACCCAGATCCCGTAAGGATGGTTTGGGAGATGATTATGGTTTTACGATGTTATCAGCGACAGCTTTTGTATTTACACCACTGCCATACTTACCTGTAAAGTAGAGGATGGAGAAACTGAAGCAGAGAATCAGCGAGAAACCGATAAGAAAGTGGAAAAAATTGCGATCAAAGGGGTTTACCATTGTGCATATAGTATACCAGAAACTCGATATTATTTTTTCCTCTTTTCAACATATTCATACACCAATTTGGAAATATCCTTGATATTTTCGCGTAGGGGCACAAAATCACTGCCCTGGGTCATAATGCACAGAAAATAGGGGTGCCTTGGATAATAAATGATACCGCAATCATGGAGTTCTTTTTCTTTAATCCCTTTTATCGCATCAATGTTGCCGTACTCTCCAAATTTATGCGCCACTGGAATTCCTCGAGGAACCCCCGCAACCAAGCCTTCGGTGAATGTGGTCAATGTCAGAAGCTTTAAAGCCTGTTCAGAGAAATTATCGGAGAGATACGTAGAGTTGTAGAGGGTTCGGAAAAGAGCTGAGTATAGTCGAGGTGAGATATAGCCCTCACTATCGGTGACATTATCTACAAGGGGGAATTGAAAAGTGGTATACGCTCGGTGATAGGCATGGTCCCTATCTTCTTTATCCAACACCTTCATAGCCTGATTGTCTGAATGAACAATCATTTGTTGCAATAACTGCTGTACAGTATAAGAGCCTGACAAAAGAATCTTTCGTGGTTTGAAAAATTGTCCATTATCGATCTTTTCTTCGTAAAAGAATTTTTTAGACAAGATGGAGGGATCATCTTCTGCTTCTTTCAGGTAGGACATCATGAGCAACACCTTGAACATGCTGGCGGGATGATACTTTTGATCCTCGTTAATTCCTGTCCAGTGGCCAGTATTAAGATCACGGAAATATACCGACACGGATTCAGACGTCTTTACCTCAAGAGCCTTTTTTATAAACACCTCCAAAAGCATATTGAGTTCCTCAAACTCTTCGGTGTAAAATTCTTTACTCGCCCTAGAAAAAAGCAGCGGGTTTGTGAAGTGGAGATCGGGGGAATTTTCCCTAATCTCGGTTGGGGGTTGAATATATTCCAGTGAGTTTTTTGAGGACTTTACAATCCACCCCATCACAAATCCAACGGAAAGCACGAGACACAGTATAACAGTATTCGTAATAGTTTTTTTACGAATGGACATATAATACTAGAAATTATATAACACGATCAGGATATTGACCATACAAACAAAAAAACCACCCGTTTCCGGATGGTTTTTTGTTTCAGCCTTTTAACCCGCTGAGGGGAGGATGTAGGATCTAGCTAATGTTAAGGAAGTGAGATTGTAGATGTTCTCCAATCTGTGTCACCTGACATGAAGTTAGAAGAGCTGACTCCATTCCAGAGAACGTTATCCATTCCTACAGAGTAGCTACCTCCAGTAACGAGAGCACCAGAAAGAAGTCGTCCTTCGAATCGGAAGGTGACCGGCAATGTGATCTCGTTGTTTTCTTGGACAATGAAGCTATTCGTCAATCCTGATGTAACCACTCCTGATGAAGGAGTATCATATGAGGTTGATGATGCCGCTACCAACTGTGCACCTGATACAGCTGAGCCGTCTCTATAGAGGGTGAATGACTTTACAGATCCTGCACCGTCAGTGAAGGCCTTGAATGATGGGGTTGTCGAAGCCTGTGTACCGAAGTGAACATCTCCACCAACCGCCTTGATGCGGAGCGTGAATGTTGCCTCTCCAGTAGATGTCGAGACATCACTCTGTGATGCTGTTCCAGACTTTACAATCGACCTTGAGACGAGTGTGATGACTGGTCCTCGGTTTCGGACATACATAGTCTCTCCAACAGCAGAACCAGTCTCAGTGATAGAATCACCTGCCGTGTTTTCTGCTGTTACGTCAGCTGTGTCAATGTCTGCTGCGATCTGAGATACTGTTCCGTTTGCTCCGGCAATATCGGCTTTGATCCAGAGAGTCTTTGTAGTGTCGCGAGCAATCGAGATATCAATATCATCGAATGTTGCTGATCCACTTGAGTAAGACGCTGAGTCTAGCTCTGTAGAACCGTCGTAGAGGTAAACAGTTGTAGATGCAGTCGCTGCGCCTGTTCCTGACTTGGTGATATCGATTACGAGGTCTGTGAGGAGGACATTGTCCTTTTCTGCCTTGAAGTCAACCGCAAGAAGGGTAAGCTTGTCATATGCATCTTCTGTTGCATCCTGTGCTGCAACGATTTCCGAAGCTTGTGGTGTAGAGTTGTTTGTAGAAACAGCGAGTGTTGCTGAGTCTGCAAGTGTAGCATCTACGTTAATTGATCGGGTTATGGTGTTTGTTCCAGCGTATTGATCGATTCCTGCTCCGTCAACTCCACGAACACCCGAACCTGCTGAAGGAAGCATAATTGTGTAGTTCGAAGAGAGGTCTGTCGAGTCGATGCTTCCACGAACATCTGCCTTGATCACGAGCATCTTGCTTCCGTCCTTTGGAACGAGAAGATTGAACCCTGCTATGGTAAGGAAGTATCTGGAGCTGTCCTTTACAACAGTTGAAGTATTGAGATCAGCTGAAGCAAGAACATTTGTTCCATCTGTTACATAGATTTTTGAATAAATTTTGTTGAAAATCGTTGTTGCGGTACCAAGATCCAACTTCACTCGCTGTACGAGGATGTCAGAGTTCTTAGCTTCGAGCTTCATTCCCAATACTGGGGCCATTGACTGACCTTCATATACGGTAGATGAAACACCTGCGTTGCTAAGGGAAGCAGAAAGTGTTCCCTCAACCCCTGGAGTTGTAATAACTCCTGGTGTAACTACTGTTCCTGGTGTTACAACTGTCCCTGGATTTGCTGTACATGTGTATCCTGCTGGGCATCCTACTGGAGCTACAGCAACTGTACCTGTTCCATTAACCTTTGCAGTTGTAAGAGGTCCGAAGAATCCTGTTGAAGGAAGTCCTACGGATGCCTGATACTTTGCGAGAGCAGCTTTTGTCTGCTGTCCGAAGTATCCTGTCTGAGCTGCACCTGAACTAATAGCTGGGATATCATGTCCCTGACCGATGAGCCATGTCTGGAGCATACTAACCTCTGCACCTGTTGAACCTACAGTCATGTAAGTTGTAAATGCAGCTTGTGCACTACCTGCTGATCCTAGGACCAATGCAAGAGCCACGATGCTTGAAATAAATATTTTTTTCATAATTGAATAATTGCGAATAATGCGAATAAATAAAACTAACTGAATTGATAATTACTGAACTGAAAACCGAACTGAACTGAACCATCAAACACTATTCCCTTCGCTCATATATATCGACACGAGCCAAAGGGATAGGTTGCAAGAATGTAGTCTGAATATCAACCGTTCTCAATCGTAAAAGGAAAAAGAGATTCTGAAGTTTATGAGCAGAATTAATCCTAATTAAATTTTCAAAGTGCGGGACAATGACTGTATGGATAAGATTATAACCTTATAGATAGATCATGTCCAAAATTCAATGTGGATAACTCCTGTATCTGCCTATAGTCCACCTGCTCATACTAGCATGAATAGTGAAAAATAGTCAAATATACGTACTATATATATGTACCCTATTTTAATGAATAAGTGCTCCACCTTCGTTCCCCTTCTTTTTTTATTATCCCCTTTTCGACAAGCACACCCAATTCTCTCTGTATAGTCTTCTCGCTACAATCGTTGATCACCACGACGAAGTCCTTTATTGTCAGATTTTTCTGCGTCTTCAATAGCGCTATTATTTGGCTCTGTCTATTATCCTTCTTACCTTTTGTTTCAGCCTTGTTTCTATTGTCATTCTTATCGGACATGTGTCCTTTATAAGGTTTTAGGGATTTGTCCGATATAAAAGACATTTCTTGTCCTTTAGAGATTGTTTTGGTTATTTCGGTATCTGTAGCGAAAAAGTCCTCGGATAGGACGAATCCTGTCTTCGCAGTATTATCATCTACAACTTGCTTGAACACTCTCGTGAGGGACTGCATCTCTTGTATTATCAGATTACCGTTATTTCTAGATATTAGACCGGAGATGATAGCTAAAGAGAGCAGGGATGTAAGCTCCCTGACACATGAATTCATGGCGTCTATGATGAGATCTGCAGGCAATTCTCGGTCGCCCTCATCATCATTGAGAGAGCGTATACATGCGATAAAAGCTAGACTATTCTTCCTCAATTCCCATTTCAATGGTTCATTGTCCTTTAGGTGATTCGACACTAGATATATAGCCTGGGCTATTCTTTCTATTTTTAATTGTTGAGAGTTTGAGGATTCTTCTGACATTGTCTTTTATATTATTTTACCGTTTTTACACTAGACTTTTATGTGTCTATTATAATTCCTTTTGTCTTTGAAAGTAAAGTTTTTACAATCCACGACACAAAATAAGGCTGTGGACAACAATTGTGGTATTATTAACCTTAATTATGGCGAAAAATATACTAAAGAAAAAAGATTCTTCTAAATACCGTAGTGATGTGGGTAAAGAGACCTGGCAAGCTGTGACCGCTATAGCGTTTTTTGTACTTGCTTTACTTTCTGTACTGGCGGCTTTTGGTAAGGCTGGTTTTGTCGGGGAATACTCTTTTAAATTATTACAGAAACTTCTGGGTATCGGCTATTTCCTATTTCCAATCGTTCTCGTCATGATGGGGGTATCTTTTCTGAAAGGCGCGGAGAGAAAATTCCAAGTATCCAAGTTGGTCGGGGCGCTTCTCTTCTTCATATCGGGACTCGGACTCCTAGACCTACTGATCGTGCGGGAGGGTGGTATACTCGGTCACTACATATCACAACCTCTCATCTCCCTTTTTGACGTATATGCCGCCGCGACGCTACTCATCGCGGTTTTGACAAGCTCCATACTCATCGCATTTAATATACACTTCACACTAGAGAACTTGATGTTCTGGAAATATTTTACAAATAAAAATGAAGACGGGTACGAAGATGATGATGACGAAAATGACGACACAGTGGAAAACGAGAATGTAGACAAGGCTGTCGCAGATGTTGAGAAAAATTTTAAAAATGAAGACGCGACCGAGAAAGTTAATAAAGATAAAAAAATAATTACAAACAGTGGTGAAGAGGATGACGGCAATTTTCCATCCTTCATAACTACTCGTAGTGACAAACCTTTCGTGCCACCACCACTCTCCCTTCTAGAAAAAGATAGAGGCAAGCCCGAGACAGGAGATATAAAAGCGAATGCAAATATTATAAAAAGGACACTACAAAATTTCGGTATCAATGTGGAAATGGATGAGATCTCGATCGGTCCTTCTGTAACTCGCTATGCTCTCAAACCTGCAGAAGGAGTGAAGCTTTCTAAAATAGTGGCGCTCAATAACGACCTCGCCCTAGCACTCGCCGCTCATCCTATACGCATCGAAGCTCCCATCCCTGGTAAGTCACTCGTCGGTATAGAGATCCCGAACACGACGAAGACCACAGTGGGTCTCGCTACCCTTCTCAGTTCAGAAGACTATCAACAGTCAGAGAAGCCTCTTCTAGTTTCTCTTGGAAAAAACATTTCAGGTAAATCTTTCTTCGCAAACTTGGCGAAAGCTCCGCACATGCTCATAGCTGGAGCGACTGGTTCTGGAAAGTCTGTTACCATACACGCCATTATCGCTTCCCTTCTTTTCCGCAATTCACCTGAGGACCTAAAATTCATAATGATCGATCCGAAAAGAGTCGAGCTCACACTCTACAACAAGATCCCCCATCTATTGACTCCAGTTATCACCGAGCCGAAAAAAGCCATACTAGCCCTGAAGTGGGCTGCAAAGGAGATGAGTCGTCGTTATGATATCCTCGAGAAAAATGCGATGCGAGACATCGACTCATATCATAAAAATAAAGAGAAAGACGCCGAGGGAATGCCTTACATAGTCATAGTATTAGATGAGCTTGCAGATATCATGCAGACGTACCCTCGTGAGCTCGAAGCAGCTATCGTACGCCTAGCACAGATGAGTCGCGCTGTCGGCATACACCTTATCCTCTCTACACAGAGACCAAGTGTGAACGTTATCACAGGACTTATAAAGGCCAATGTACCGACTCGTGTGGCACTACAAGTCTCTTCACAGATAGACTCTAGGACGATACTAGATACTAGTGGTGCAGAGAAGCTCCTCGGCGCTGGAGACATGCTCTACCTAGGTGGAGAAATGGCGAAACCTCAACGCCTACAGTCTGCATATATTACTGAAGGTGAAGTAAAGAAAGTTGTAAAATATCTAGCTGATA
Organism: uncultured Candidatus Saccharibacteria bacterium; assembly: GCA_964349165.1. Classification (GTDB taxonomy): domain Bacteria; phylum Patescibacteriota; class Minisyncoccia; order Phycocordibacterales; family PALSA-1337; genus CAIOGI01. The sequence goes on along the minus strand of CAYGFL010000006.1, from coordinate 19,358 downwards.
CTTATAAAGACGAGATCATGGGTGAGATCAATCTCACAACACCAGAAGCTGGAAAAGATTCTATCTTCGAAGCAAATTTCGACGATGAAGAGATGGGTGATGAAGATGATATGTACGAACAAGCGCGCGAGACAGTTATCGAAACAGGTAAAGCTTCTACATCCTTCTTACAACGTAAGCTCGGTGTAGGATATTCTAGAGCCGCTCGACTCATGGATATGTTGGAGAAAAATGGAGTCATCGGTGCGGCAAACGGCTCCAAACCTCGAGAGGTTTTCGGAACACAGAGCACTGGTGACAGCGCAGAAGTAGAGTCGCCAACACCCTAATCGATGCTAACTCGTTACAGCACAAAGAAAATAGTCCGCATCAGTATTTTCTTTTTAGTGGTTGCGACAGTATCGAGTTATGCTATCTTCGCTTCACACGACTTTATCATAGGACCCACGATCTCTGTGACTGAACCGCAGAATGGAAGTACTGTATCTACACCTACGGTAAAAATAATAGGTAAAGTAGAGAGGATAAAAGATATCTCACTTAATGACAGGTTGATCACAATAGATGATGTTGGAAATTTCAACGAGACTGTACTTATGGCGCCAGGTTATAATATTTTCATAATTAAAGTACACGATAAATTCGGCAGAAGTAAAGATTATCGACTCGAGCTTGTATATAAGGTAAACTAGTGGCATATCCGACGTACCCTAGGATACAGTACCCACATTATTCCCTAACTATTTTTCACTATGGCAAAAAAACAAAAAGAATCAATAAAAGAAAAAGTTACTGTCGATACAAAAACTGAAATCAAGCACGCAGATCCAACACTCGGTATCACCTCTACTCTAGATGCTATACGTATGAAGTTCGGTGACGAATCTATCATGAAGCTCGGAGAGAAACCTAGGGTAAATGTTAACGCAATTCCCACAGGATCGATCGGTCTAGATGCAGCACTAGGAGTCGGAGGAATGCCTCGCGGACGCATCATCGAGATCTTTGGACCTGAGTCGTCTGGCAAGACTACCCTCTCTCTTCACATTGTCGCAGAAGCGCAGAAGATGAGTGGTATATGCGCGTTCATAGATGCAGAGCATGCGATGGATCCAGAATATGCAAAAAGAATCGGTGTGAAGATCGATGAACTTCTCATATCTCAACCAGATACAGGCGAGCAGGCATTGGAAATCGTCGAGAGTCTCGTACGCTCTGGAAAAATGGATGTGATAGTTATCGACTCTGTCGCAGCTCTTACTCCAAAAGATGAAATCGAGGGTGATATGGGAGCACACCATGTCGGCAAACAAGCTCGACTCATGTCACAGGCTCTACGCAAGCTCACAGGTATTGTCGCAAAATCGAAGACAATAGTAATATTTATAAATCAGATCCGTATGCAGATAGGAGTCATGTTCGGCAATCCAGAGACCACACCAGGTGGCAAGGCTCTGAAATTCTACACTTCGGTGCGTCTAGACATACGTCGAATCGCTCAGATAAAAAAAGGTGAGGAGGTGATGGGTGGTCGTGTGAGAGTAAAAGTTGTAAAAAATAAAGTCGCTGCTCCCTTCCGCCAGACAGAATTCGATCTTATGTATAACGAGGGTATTTCGCAAGAAGGAGAGATCATTGCTCTCGGAGAAAAGATGAATTTGATCCAAAAATCCGGAAGCTCGTATTCCTATGGTGAAGAGAAACTCGGCAGAGGCTATGATGCTACGAGACAATTCCTAAAAGAAAATCCTAAAATTAGAGAGGATATACTTGGAAAGATACGCAAACAATTGAGCGAAGTGGTGGTGTAAGAAGCGAACATAAAGATATTGAGGAATTTTTCCGTAGTCGAGGAAAAGACTCTTTCTACGTGTCTTGACTAGATATATACACGGTATATACTAGTATTATTATGACTTCAAAGACCATCTTCAACATGAATACGAAATTAAAAAAAGCCGCCATGAAAAAGGCTCGTGCAGAGGGGTGGACATTGTCTGCTATGCTCAACCTTGCCACGAAGGCATATATTGATAATCGCATTGGACTCGCTACACTCGATCCTGCGATAACACAATCCCTAAATGAATTGAAATTAGGTCAGTATGTTACACATGAGGAATTGAAAAGAAAGATGGCGGAAAAGAGGAGGTCTCAATAATCCTACTCCACATGAGAATAATATACCCTGCAACCATCGCAAAATGGCTTATTGGTCTAAACCCTGCACTACAAGATAGAATTCTAAATAAAATCGAATTCTACGCTGAACAATCAAATCCTCTAGTCTTTGCAAAAAATATTGGTAAAGGCCTGTACAGATTTAGAATTGGTACTTATAGGGTCATCTTCTTCATAAAAAATGAGACGATGTATATAGCTGACATAGATCGAAGAGATAAAATCTACAGATAGACAAGGAGAGAACCATCTGGAGAAAACTCCAGGCGGTTTTGCCTTTTTGTCAAAAAGATGTAGTATTCGGATTAGATTTATGAAGAATCACAGAGACATGTTTAAAAGCAAAATGCTTTGCTGCTACGACATTGACGGAAACCCCAACTGGGACTACATCGAGTTTCTCCACAAACTAAATGAGTGGTTCTTGGGGAATCGCCCAGATTACCTCGGTCTTGCACCCTATGGGTCGCAAGCAAAAGGTTACGCTCTCAAGTCATCAGACTACGACGTCTTACTCTTTGCAGGGAATGGCGACAGAGAAGATAATTGGGAATTGCAAAATCGCATTAATGCGATTGCACGCCCCTTCAGAAAGGAGGGAAATTCGCCTCACATCAGGGGTTACAATTGCTTTGGAGGAAATTTCACCATCCATTCTCCAGAGCATCCGGTAACCTCATACAGCGATCCTCTGAATTTTCTTTTATACCCCTTCATTGGGGATATGGAAAAAATGGACAAAATCTGCGAGATGGCTCGACAGAAACACCGTTTCCATTTGGAGCATCACCCAGATAACGCACGGAGAAATGTCGAGTCGGTTGTGTGTTCTCAACTGATACATGAACTGAGTGTCCATGTGCAGAAAGACGAGAGTGTCTGCAAACAACTTCTGGAGGGCAGGACCTCCAAAAAGATGATGGATCGCGGATACACACTCGAGAATCTCGAGTCGATTGTGGAGGCACGAAAGACTTTGTGGTTCAACAGGTGCAATGTATTCCTTGCCGAAAGAAAAGTTGAGGAATCTCTTCTTTGCTAAGCTTTGACCTTACAGGAGGGGCCGGATTCACAAACCGGCCTTTTTCTTTTGCCTTTTTCCCCCAAACCGTATAGAATGCTTTTACACTTAATTTTAAATAGAAACATTATGTCAATGCTTGAATATAACGAAGTTGTTGAGCGAAAGTATATTATCCTAGACGGCGCACCATACGAGGTGCTGTCTGCTCACGTATTTCGCAAACAACAGCGAAAGCCCGTGAACGCGACGAAGCTCAAGAATATGATAACCGGTAAGGTAACCGAGTATTCTTTTCATCAATCTGAAAAAGTTCCAGAAGCGGAGATAGAGAGCAGAGAGATAAAATACCTATACACCACAAAGGGTGACTTTTTCTTCTGTGATCCGACTGACCCGAGCAAAAGATTTAGCGTATCCGGAGACGTTGTGGGATCTGGTGGTCGCTTCCTCAAGCCAAACTCACTCATAACACAACTCACGTTCGGTGAACAAACTATAGGGTTTAAGTTCCCCATTTCAGTAGAGCTGAAGGTTACAGAAGCTCCACCGAACATTAAAGGCGATAGTTCAACTAGTGGAGGTAAAGTGATCACACTAGAGACTGGTGCGACCATCACAGCTCCCCTATTCGTAAACGTAGGAGATGTGATAAGAATAAATACAGATACAGGAGAATATCGGGAACGAGTTGGTAAGTAGATTAAAAAAACAACAGAAGAAAAAGCATGCCGTACCCTGAGCCATGCTTTTTCTTTTTGCTGATTATCTTGCTACGTATGGGAGTAATCCCATGAATCTCGCGCGCTTGACTGCAGTGGCGAGCTGACGCTGGCTACGTGCACAGACGCCCGATTTCTTGCGACTCACCATGCGACCATGGGGATTTAGAAATTTTCTTAGGATTTCGGTATCCTTATAATCGATGTGTCGGATATTGTTCTGTGAAAAGTAACACTGTTTGATCATATATTTTATAATAATTTTAATAACTAGAACGGTATATCATCTGGATTTATCTCTTCTTCTGGGTATTCTATAGCCCCTACTCCCGGTACTTCCTGTTGTGCACCCCCCATTTCCTTTGGAGCTACTGCTCCACTTCCACCTGGTCTGTTACCGAATTGGACTCTGTCTGCGACGATTTCTGTCCTGTATTTTTTCTCTCCACTAGCCTTGTCGTCCCAGACCCGAGTCTGCATTCGTCCTTCGACTAGAGCACTCGAACCTTTTTTTAGATATTGTGCTGAAGTCTCTGCTTGACGAGCGAACACTACGATATTATGAAAGTCCACGCTTTCTTGTTTTTTACCATCCTTATCTTTCCAGACACGATTCGTGGCGATGCTGAATGTACAGACCTTGGCTCCCGATGGAAGAGCTCGGAGATCTGGATCTCTTGTAAGATTTCCTATGATGATTGCTTTGTTTAGAAACATATATTTGCGTAATTAATTATAATACTACGCCCCTTTCACCATTTCGTCTATACTCTTGTCCATTTCCTCCATAGAAGCCGGTGGAACTTTCACATCTAGAGGTAGAGGTTCTGTGATATTGGGAACCTCACCTGACTCCACATCTATATCTGGAGCGATGACCGGAGCCTCTGTGACTAGAGCCTTTTTACCTAGATACGTACTCTCTCTCACGGTGGTAATGAGGAGGAATCGGAGCATTTCTGGCATTAGATCGAGAGTCTTTTTTACCTCTTCTATATCCCCTGATCCAAGCTCGAACTTGATCCAGCCGAAATATCCTTCATCGAAACGATGATTCGCAGTGCCGATCTTCTTCACCATCGTATATGAGAGTGGAATAATTTCTGCTGATTCTTCCTCTATTATCACTGCTCCCTTCTTTGAAAGAACATTTTTTATAGACTCAGTAACTGATTCCACCTTTTCTCCTGGCACTGAAGCTATGAGAAGATACCCTATCTCATAGACTTTCTGTGCATCATTTATTTCTTCCTTCATTTTTTATATCTAAGTGAGTAGTAATCCGCCCTGATCTCTTAGAGAGATTTAGCGAAGCATAGCCGTGCGACTAGGACTATTCACATTATTAACTTGGTAAATTGCACGTGCACGTACATTACCATAGTGACATATCGGATGCAAGGATTCGAGGAGTTCGACGCCATGGTGAGTGGCTCTCAAACTCTAGCAAATGGAAATGAATTTTCGATAAAGAAATGATAAAGAATCGATAAAGATTTCAAAAAAACTATATACCGAACATATTTCTAGCATTGTCAATAATCTGCATGCCGAGTTTCTCTGTATTTTCTCCTCGAATTTTCGCTAAAGTCTCTACTATATCCTTTATAAATAAGGGTTCGTTGCGTTTTCCACGATTCGGAACAGGAGCTACGAAAGGCGCATCTGTTTCTGACATAATTCTGTCTCTAGGAACGTATTTCACTACTTCATCATAATCATGGACAAATGTCACTACTCCGGTGAAAGAAACTGTGGCATTTATATCAAGAATCAATTTTAAATCATCCATCGTCCCTGCAAAAAAATGAAAGTTCGAACGTACCTTCGCATACTTTTTTAGAATATCTACTGCCTCTTTGTACACGCCATTATTATCTTTTCCATTTCGAATATGTAACATGAGGGGCTTGTTCACCTGATTCGCCAACTCGATATGTTGTATAAAAACTTCTCTCTGCCTTTCGATCTCCTCTGGTTCGGATCGTAAATAGTCTAGACCGCATTCCCCTATCGCAACCACTTTGGGATCTCCGGCTAGTTTTTTTAGAACATCAAAATCAAATTTTTCTTTCGTATGAGTCGGGTGAATTGCGACTGTTGCCCACATATTTTCATATTTGTGAGCTAGCTCTACGGCTTTCTCCGACATCGGAATATCTGTGCCAACATTTATTATTCCAACATCTTCCTTTAGAGCACGTCCTATGACAATCTCTCTATCAGAGTCGTATTCAGGAAAATTCAGATGACAGTGTATGTCGATGTATTTCATTTTTCGACTACTTTCTCATAAATAACGGATTTGCAATCTTATTTTCTTTGATCGCTTTCTCGATCTTATTCGAAGTTTCTGGTAAAATAGGTTCGAGCAAAATTCCTATGTGAGCCACTTCATTCAGTAGATGTATGATCTGCTCCTGTCCTTTTTTAATATCTTCCTTGATCGTTTTAAAAGGTTGATTTTCTTGAACATACTTATCTGCGTTTTGAATGCGTTCCCAGATATCATCACAGACTTTATTTATCTCATAACTATCGTATAAAGGAATATATTTTTCTATATCTACTTCAGGCAATTTCGAAAGTCTGACATTATTCGTCTCAGCCATTTTCAGCACTCTACTGACGAGGTTTCCTAGACCATTTGCAAGATGCGCGTTGTAAGCTTCTTTGAATTTATCCATTGTGAAAGGGCTATCTTCAAAAGGGTGCAGTTCACGAAGGACGAAGAAGCGCAGGGCATCAGTCCCATATTCCTTTACAACTTCTATAGGATCTATGGTATTACCGAGTGTCTTACTCATCTTTATCCCACCATCACCCGTGACGAAACCGTTGATAACGACCTGTTTCGAATGAGATAATCCCGCCGCCATGAGCATGGCTTGCCACATCGCTGACTGTTGACGAAGATTGTCCTTGCCACAGTACTGCACGACACCGCCAGTCTGCACCCACCATTTTTCAAAATTATCTTTATCTGTCGGCCAACCAAGTGTCGAGATGTAGCTCACAAGAGCGTCGAACCAAACATACATAACATGATCAGGATCATTTGGAACTTCTATTCCCCAAGGCATCTTACTCTTCAACCTAGATATACTGAAATCGTTCAACCCCCTTTCTACAAAAGTTCGTATTTCATTTAGGCGAAATGATGGGACTACAAATTTCGGATTCCTATCATATAGATCCAGAAGTGGTTTCTGAAATTCAGAAAATTTAAAAAAATAGTTTTCTTCTTGTATTTCTTCTATAACCATAGAAGTATGAATCGGACACTTGCCATCCACAAGTTCAGAGTCTGTTTTTTCTAGCTCACATCCTACACAATACTTCGTCGTATAATTCTTTTTATAAATAAAACCTCGCTTGTCGCATGCTTTCCAGAATTCCTTCGCTGCTTCTACATGTTTGATATCTGTCGTACGTATGAAATGTATATCTTCTGAAATACCGAGCAATACGAGAAGATTTTTGAAATTTTCTGCGACACTATCTACGAACTTTTGCACAGGTATACCTCGAGAAAAAGCGTTGCGCTCTATTTTCGCACCATGTTCATCTGTACCTGTGTTGAAGAAGACATCGTATCCCTGAGATTTTTTAACTCTTGCTATAACGTCTGCACGAACGAATTCCATAGCATGACCGACGTGAGGATCGGCATTAACATATGGCAGTGTTGTAGTTATGTAGAAATTTTTATTCATGTCTAAGCGATTTTACCAGAAGAATGTTTGCCTTTTTCGAGATCATCGATCCACTCCATAAGGGCTGATGCTACTGGTACTGCCAAGATTGCACCTAGGAAACCAGCGAGTTTGGCGCCGATCACCAGAGCGAGTATGACTACCATCGGTGAGATTCCCACTATCTTCCTCACCACTAGAGGATACAGGAGATGATTTTCGAACTGTTGAATAATAGCATAGAGTACGATGACAAGAATAGCTGGTGTCACTCCACCACCGACTAGAGCGATGAGTAATGCTGGCACGAGGGAAATGATCGGACCAAAGATGGGGATTATCTCCAAGATAGCCGCAACAGATGCTAGTAAGAGCGCGTGCTCGATACCCAAGACTGTGAGTCCTAGATACACTAGTATGCCGACGATCAAAGCGAGGAGGAGTTGCCCCTGCATCCAGTAACCTATTTTCTTCTGTGAACGTTTCCAAAGATTTATGATGTACTCATGATGTTTCAGTGGAGTTACGATCTTGAGGAAACTCCCGACTCCATCCTCCTGCACTGCAAGATAGAAAGATAGGACGAGCATAAGAGTGAAGCTCAGAGCACCTCCGAAGATGAAGCTCGCAGTCTTGAACGCTCCGGCTCCGGTACCAGAGATCGCATATTTTGACGCCTCGATGAATTCTTTTATTGAAAAAGTCTTCTCTGGCAATACAGACAAAGCTTCTGGTTGCGCGAAAAAAGTGAAGTCTCGTAGCGGTTCCCAGATATCGCTCAAATTGATCTTTTCTGGCAGATTGTTGAGATATGTAAGAGCTTCGTTCAGTACAGATGGCAAGAAAAATATGAAGAAAAGTGAGAGCAAAAGTCCGAGGATAAAATAGATGCCGATGACAGCAGGAAGACGCTTGATCCTATGCTTGGTGCACCAGTGTGTGGCTGGCTCGATGGCAGAAGCTATGACTATAGCTGCTAATACCACGAGTACGATATCTCGAACATAGAATAGAAATGCGACCAGAATAAGCAGAAGTATGGTCTTGATAACTGTCCTGGAAGAAATAGTGATTCTCACGTCATTACCCTCGGTCATGGAATAAGTATATCACTATTTCAAAGTAAGTATATTTTCAAATCTTTTTTGATCTTTATACGGCCCAATGATCGCCATATTTAACCCTTTTTCTATAATATACTTCTTTGCCAAGTCGCGTATCTCTTCTGCTGTCACTTTTTTAACTTCTCTCACTACTTCTTCTGGCGACTTGATACTCCCCTTCACTATCTCCTGATATCCCACGAACTCTGCTTGTGAATCTGAAGTTTCGAGATTGAGCATCATCGTTCCTGATATGTATTCTTTTGCTTTTTTCAATTCTGCATCTGACACAAGCTCGTGTGTGAGACGTTTGAGTTCATCGAGTATTGTAGTGATAGCCAACTCCACTCTACTAGTATCTACACCTGCAGAGACAGTAAGATCACCATGATCTGTAGCGGTATTATGCGAAGCTCGGACATAATAACAGATCCCTAGTTCGTCGCGCATCTTGGAAAACAGCCTGGAACTCATGCCTTTTCCTAGAACTGTAGAGAGTACTCTCATGATACTATTCCTCTTGTCCCCTATCGCGAAAGTTCTAAGAGCGATGACGAGATGAGTCTGATCTGTATCTTTATATACGACTCTCAACTCTGGTTTACTCTGTGATTCCTTTACCTTGAGTTTTCCCTTTTTTGGTTTCGCAGGGATTTTGCCGAATATCTTTTCGACTTTCTTCACAACATCTTTCTCGGAAATATTGCCGGATACTATCACTGTAGTAGCTCTAGGCACATAATGCTGTCTACGATATTCTATAAAATTCTTTCGTGTGAATGATCTGATGTTATCTTCCGGTCCGAGGATAGTCCATCCTGCAGGCTGATCTCCATGCATGAGTTCGCCTAGGACTTCTTGCACACGACGATCTGGACGATCTCTGTACATTCGTATTTCTTCTATGATTACACCTTTCTCTTTCGTTATTTCATCTTCTGGAAAAAGAGGGTTGAGGTACATGTCGGAGATAATGTCGAGAGCAGTGTCTAGATGTCTGCTATCAACCTTCGCATAGTATCCTGTGTATTCATCTCCAGTAAAAGCGTTGAAATCTGCACCGAGGCCATCTAATTCTCTTGCAATATCACTAGCTTTTGGTCTCCTAGGAGTGCCTTTGAAAACCATATGCTCGAGGAAATGGGATATCCCATTTATCTTTTTCGTCTCATACTTCGAACCGGCTTCTACCATGACGAATACTGTGACAGCTGGGTTGTCTTTCATAGGCACAGTAACCACTCTCAATCCATTTTTGAGAATCTTTTTTGTAAATTTCATTGTGGTTATGCTATCTTATTTATAAGGTAATCTGCAAGAGCTTTGACATCCACCCTCTCTTGTTTTCCCGTATCCCTATCACGCACAGTAACTCCTGCATCTTTTTCTATGGTCTCAAAATCTATAGTCACACAATACGGCGTACCTATTTCATCTTGCCTGCGATATCTTTTTCCAATATTGCCGTTGTCATCGAAAGTGGCTGAAGGTATTTCTTTTTTTAACATTTTATAAATCTCCTCTGCTTTTTCTACCAACTGTGGTTTGTTCTTTAGTAAAGGAAAAACTGCGACTTTGTATGGCGCTACAGAAGGCGTTAGTTTTAAATAGATTCTCTTTTCTCCGTCTACCTCGTCCTCTGTATATGCGTTTGAAAGGATTGCGAGCATTGTCCGCTCCACCCCGAATGACGGCTCGATACAATGTGGTACGATTCGCCCCTTACTTTCCTCGTCATAATACGACAGGTCTACTTTGCTGTGTTCTGCATGCTGTTTCAAATCAAAATCAGTTCTATATGCCAGACCATACAGCTCTTTTTTACCAAAAGGAAAATCGAATTCAAAATCTATAGTTCGCTTCGAGTAGTGGGCGCGGTCTCCATCACCGACCTCTAGTTCATGGACGCTGTCTTTATCCAACCCTATCTCCTTATTAAATTCGTGTATCTCTTCGCGGAAATGCTCGAATACTTTTTCCCAATCTTTCGGATCGACGAAATACTCTATCTCCATCTGCTCGAATTCTCGAGAACGGAAGATGAAGTCCCTAGGCGCAATCTCATTTCTAAAAGCCTTCCCTATCTGTGCCAATCCGAAAGGGAGTTTTGGATGGAAAGTATCCAAAATATTTTTAAAATTCACAAACATTCCCTGTGCAGTCTCTGGTCGCAGATATGAGACAGAGGCTTCGTCCTCACTTACACCCACATGAGTCTTGAACATCATATTAAACTGTCGTGGCTCACCGAGTGACCCTCCGCAATCTGGACATTTTTTAACATCTTCGAGCTGATCTGCGCGGAAACGATGCTGACATTTTTTGCACTCTACCAATGGATCAGAGAAAGTAGCCGTATGTCCACTCGCCTCCCAGACTTTCTGATTCATGAGGATTGCGGCATCTACACCGTACATATCGTCACGATTGTCCACGAATCGCTTCCACCAAATACTTTTTATATTATTTCTCAATGTGACACCTAGAGGTCCCATATCCCAAGTACCAGAGAGACCTCCATAGATCTCTGAACCTTGGAATATGAAGCCTCGCCTCTTGCACAGAGACACTATATTTTCCATGAGTTCGTTCTTTTCTTCAGTTTTAGACATGCGCCTATTCTAGCGTAAATAATGTGCGAGTGCTACTGCACGACTATATCTTGTCCATCTCTATAGCCAGAATCCGTGCTGAACCTAGTAGACAATGCGGGTTTCGTGCTTGTGAGATTGACGCCGGTAAAATCATCCTGTCCGACAAGTGTGGTGTCCTGTACTAGTGGTGGTGCCTGACCTATGTGGGAAACACTAGGTTCAAAAGCTATTTGGAAAGAGACCTGTCGACGACTTCCTGTGTTCGTAGTGAAAGAATCGACACTGCCGACCCTCCAGACGACTTCTCCGGTATTGCTGTTGTAACTAATATCTTCTCCTACAGGACTCACCTTGCTCAACCACTTCACATATACAGGTAGTAGAGCTCGCACCTCTGCACCAGTCACAGTATTCACCGTATTATCGACTACCCAATTCACTGTATATGTAGTCTCTGTTTCGGCTTTCGGTGGGAGAGGTCCAGTATTCACAAAAGGTCCAGTACGAGTAATATACGATGACAGATTGAGACTAGAAGAGATCCTGATACTCCTCTCTGCACTCGAAGTCAGTGTCTCTGGCACATTGCTCTCTGATATACGTTTTCCAGAAATATTGACAGTGAACGAGAGACTTGGGCTAGTCACCTGCTTCGTAGGTGTACTGAAGTCACGAGGAATAAATGTGAAATGTACGTTACCGCTTTCTCCTGCTCCAATATTGGCAAGTGAATTGGTTGTGATTTTATTCCAGACTATTTCATTATCTGCAGATTTGTAGTATCCATCGCCAGGCATTATCGAAATCTTGTCATAGGCGTTACCAGAGATCTTTAAACGTACTTCCCCATCTATGACAGAAGACGGAAGATTATTGAACCACGAGATGGTGGCTTTGACAGGAGTATTAAAAGATCCGATAGCGTCACCGTCCGTGTCATTATCGAAAGCAAGGCCGGCGCTTATAAATGGTTTGCGTATAGCTATCTCTTTTGTCGTCGCGATGTACTCTGTGCCGATCACTCCGCTGGTACGTACACTCTGTGCTCCAGCAGTGAAATGGAAAACTCGAACCTCATCGTCTTGACCCTCGAGTCTTCCTTTGAACTTTATTGTCTTTTTGCCCTGAGAAGGTATGTCTCCTATTTTCCAAGTAGAAACATTCCCCTCTGCTTTTACATCTGTAGATGTAAGAGTAAATCCAAAAGGATAGGAAGCCTTCAAGATCAGGTTTCTAGTAATATCTGCGGAGTTCGAGGTGAGTGTGACTTCCATCTCGAATTCTTGACCAGAGGTGACTTCTTGGAAAGAAGAGGCTGTGAGCGAGAGTGGTGATGAGCTGATCAGAACTTCATAGGCTTTCTTCTTTTTGAATATTGCATTGGACCCAGCCACACGGTATGAGACATCCACGACGATTTCCCTTTTTGTATTCTCTTCTCCATATAGGACAGCTCTCACAGTTTTCTGACCTACTCCCCCAGGCACGATGTCTTCCATAAGCTCTCTAGATTCTTTTAGTTCTTTCGATCTATCTTCTGCATCTACAGATCCAGCTGGAAAAGTGACCGCAAGGTCTACGGTTTCTAGTTTTATATTATTTTTATTAGTCACTTGCACTTCGAAAGATACAGGTTCGCCTCCCGCGATAGTCACCGGACCATTGACGATGATGTCGATATTGTTCGCAGAGATTATATTTGATCCGTTGAATACGAGGTATGACCCCATACCTATCGCCAACAAAAAGAAAATCACGGATCCAGTTAGAAATTTTGTAAAAAAAGACATCGAGGGGTTTTTGTAGCTAGTATTTAGTTTCACTTCTTCTGTAGACTCTATGGGATGTTCCCAGTCCGGAGAGACCGCAGGAGCTTCTTCTCTGCGGAAATGGAGGCGACGCTTCGCTCGGATATCAGGAGCTGTGCGAGAGTAGAGAGATTTTTTAAGTTCGTCGATCTTACTTTTATCCTCAGGGGTCATTTATTTATTATATCATAGTTGACTCTCCTTCAGGCCATCATTCACCTCTCTCAAGACCATACTCTTATTTAATCTCAATATCTCCAATATTTCCTCATCAATCTCTGTGGATGTGCAGAGTGTATCAAGTACGCCTCTTGGGTGTATATATCCTAGGCAATTTAAGATTCTAAAAACAGTCAGATATTCGACTAATTCCCTTTTTGCTTCTCCGAGATTATGGAAAAGGTATCTGTATAGTGATTCCACTACATCAAAAAGTTTTTCATTCTTTTCTTCACCATGTAGAAGTCTTTTTAATAGAGATAGTACTCGAACAAATAGCTTTTTATTTTCAGCGTCCATTTCATCATTATTTTCGTTTACTTCCTTTGCTCCGACCATTCTCCAGACTTCCTTACCTCTGACTACAGAAAAGAGACCACGAGAGAAATCCTGTGTGTAATAGCGTAGTTTGGATTGCGAGAGCCTGACGCCTTGTACAGTGGCGCCGATCATGCCGAGCTCGCGAGTGAAGATGAGTAGATACTTATTCGCCTCCCCTTGTGGCATGCTATGCACTATGAATCCCGGAGTTGTGTATACGTGGTGAGCCATTGCCTGTGGTGAATATTATATCTTTGAGACCTGTAGTCTTCATTATCGTCTCCTTGTACTTTTTAATAACTGCACTATTTTCGTTATCTTCTCCTACTTCGATAGATATGATGTCGGAGACTGTTAGACCTGTATCTTTTCTCATCTCTTGTATCGAGCGCACTAGATCTCTCATCTTGCCTTCTTCTATGAGGAGAGGTGTGAGTGTCGTGTCGAGTGATACGTCTTCTGTAATATTTTTATCTTCTTTGATTTCTTTGACATTTATTTCATCTTTGAGAATCGAGAGAAGTGTCTCATCTTTCGGTAATGAGGATTTGATCGAGAGAAGCGCGAGTGGTTGGCGTACATTTATCTTTGCTTTCATACGAGCTTCTAGACCGAGGGAAGCTATGTGACGTATATCTTTCATAGAAGATAATATATCGACATCAACCTTTCTAGATCTCGGCCACTCTTCAAGATGCACACTTTCTAGTCCACCCTTTCCTTTTACGCGACTATATATATCTTCTGCGAGAAATGGCATAAAAGGAGCTAAGTATTTCGATAGAGTTAGGAGCACTGTTCGTGTCGTGGAAAGACTCATGTCTCTATCTATTTTATCGTCTCCCTTGAAACGGTCTCTGGATCTGCGGATATACCATGTAGAAAGGTCGTCGATAAAGTCCGCTATCGGTCGAGTCGCCTTATCTATCTCATAATCTTCTAGATGTTCGGTTATCTCTTTTCCCAATTCATTTAATCTGGATATGATCCATGTGTCCAATGGGTGCTTGCTCTCAACTATTTCAAAATCCCCTTTGTACATCTCATAGAAACTCACGACATTATTCAACCTGCCGATATGCTTCTTCACGACTTCATCTACAAGTTTCTCGCTGAAACATACATCTTGACTTCGCACCACAGATGAAGACATTAGGAAATATCTTATGGCGTCTGATCCGTATTTATCTATCGTCAGAGTAAGATCGGGATAATTTTTCTCACGCTTCGCCATCTTCCTACCATCTTCCGCGAGGACTAGACCGCTCACTACCACTCTTTTATATGGAGATTTGCCGAAAAGGGCTGTACCGAGAACAATCATAGAATAGAACCATCCTCGAGTCTGATCGAGTCCTTCTGCGATGAAGTCTGCTGGATACCCTTTCGTCTTGCCAAGGATTTTTGAAAATGGTCCGGGATTTGGATTGAAATCACATTTGTTAAAAGGATAATGAGTCTCGGCAAAAGACATAGATCCAGATTCGAACCAACAATCGAAGACTTCAGGTACGCGAACCAGGACGTTACCTTCTTTTGAAAAAAGTCTGACATCATCGATGAAAGGACGATGAAAATCCAAATCATAATTTTCGTTATGAGGCAGGGGTTTGAAATCGAGCGCAATGGGTTTGGCATTGTCGATATAGTGGTCGGAGTCCCCTCTCATCGCTATAGCTTGCTTCTTATCCAATCCCTTTACCATAGAAACCAAGAGAAATATCGGTGAATCATGACTGACAATAAGTATATTTTTGTTTTCGTATTTTCGCTCTAGACTATATATGAAGTCGCCCATCCTTTTTTTCACATCTGCATAGCTCTCACCGCCTTCGAAGCGATTTTCGAAGCGATCCGAATGCGCAAATTTCTTTTTGAATTCTTCGAATGCTGTACCGTCCCACACACCGACATTTATTTCGCCTATCTGATTTTCGATCATAATTGCACCCTTATCTAGTCCGATATTTTTCGCAATGACATCTGCGGTCTCACGAGTACGGATAAATGGTGATGAGATTATCAGATCAATTTTTTTATCTTTCAGCCATTTAGAAGCTTCTTGAACTTGAGCTTTGCCTTTCGAAGTCAGGTGATGCGGAGTATCTGGCGATGAGCTTAGTATTCCTTTTATATTACTCTCTGCTTCTCCGTGGCGTATAACATAGTAAGTGTTCTTGGCTTTAGTGTGTTTTTTCAAATCCTCTACGGAGCCTATTACGACTAGCTCTTTCGTTTTCTCATCTTTCCAGACAGGTAGTGGCGCACCCCAGAAGCGCGAGCGTGATATCGCCCAATCTCGCGCACCCAGCAACCAATTACCGAACCTCCCTTCTCCGATTTCTTTTGGCACCCATTTTACCTTATCATTTTCCTTCACTAGTCTGTCGCGGATATCTGTAACTTTCACGAACCATGACGAAGAAGCGTAGTTGATAAGTGGAGTATCACAACGCCAACAATGTGGATATGAGTGTATTATTTTTTCTTTTGCGAAAAGTAGACTGTGGTGCGCAAGATATTTTATTATCTCCACATCCCCTCTCTGATGAGCGTCTTTGTCCTCTGCTGTATCTTTAGGTTTTACATCCTGACCTGCAAAATCAGAAACTTCTGTTTTGAATTTTCCATTTGTAGAGACGTGTTGGATAAATGGAAGATCGTTTTTTAGAGAAAGTTCATAGTCATCCGCGCCGAAAGCCGGAGCGATATGCACGATACCAGTACCAGTATCTGTTGTGACGAATTCCCCAGCATATACCTTCCAGCCATTCTCTATATTTTCTATATCTGTGCCTACATAATAGTTAAAAGGAGTTGTGTATGATTTCCCTATCAGATTTTTCACATCAACAATCTCCAACATCTTATATTCTTCTTTTAGAACAGAGAGCCTGGATTCTGCGAGAATATATTTTACTCCTTGCACCTCCACTTTTACATATTTAATATTAGGATTTATGGCGAGCGCGGTATTGCCTGGTAATGTCCATGGGGTCGTGGTCCACGCGAGAAGAAAAGTTCCAGGTTCTTCTTTTAATTCAAATTTTACGTATACAGAAATATCCGTGATATCTTTATACCCTTGACTTACTTCGAAATTGGAAAGTGTCGTCTCGCAACGAGGACAGAGTTGCATAGACTTGAAACCTTCATATACCAACCCCTTTTTGTATAGTTCTGCGAAAGCCCACCAGACGCTCTCGGTATATGAAGAATCCATCGTACGATAGTCATCCTCCATATCCACCCATCTACCGAGACGAGGGATTATCTTTCGCCAAACATGTGCATACTTCATGACGCTATCTCTCGCCTTCTGATTAAATTTTTCAATTCCATAGTCTAGGATATCTTTCTTCGATTTCAGATTTAATTCTTTCTCTACGATATTTTCTACGGGTAGACCATGACAATCCCAACCCCATCTTCGACGCACTCTGTAGCCTTGCATAGTCTTGTAGCGAGGGATGATATCTTTTATAGTCCCTGGTACTATGTGACCATAGTGAGGTTCACCTGTAGCGAAAGGTGGTCCATCGTAAAAGACGAAGTCGCCTTTAGGAGACTCCTTCTCTAGAGTTTTTTTGAAAATTTTGTTCTGATCCCAAAAATCTAGGATTTTCTCTTCGGTTAGGGCTAGTTTGCTCTTTTCATTCATTGTTTAACTATTCTAGCATTTTCATACAAAAAGACTATTTGAGGTTCTGCTTACATCCTCCCCGGCACCTTGATCCCCAACAACCACAACCCATTCTTCATCACAGATATAAAAGCTCGAGTGAGTTCAACCCGATATGGAGCAAGTGGATTATCTTTATCGACTATCTGATTGTTCGCATAATATGCATTGAATGACGAAGCCAGCTCTATGAGATACGTGACGATATGATGTGGAGCGTATTCTGTGCGAGCACGTGAAGTGACTTCTGGAAAGCGAGTCAGGAGTTTTTCTAGTAGTGTCACTTGTTCAGGAACTTTTATTTTTCTGAAAAAAATAGGGCCTTTGATTCCCTCTTCTTCGGCTTTTTTCAAAACATTTACAGCGCGCACAGTCGCGTATTGTAGATATGGTCCAGAATCTCCTTCAAATGAAACGGATTTTTCTTTATCGTAGATAATATCGCTACCGATCGCTTGTCGCAGGATGCTGTATTTGATAGCAGCAATAGCTACTGAAATTTTTATATCCTCATGCTCTTCTGGTGTAAATTTTCTATCTTTTATTTTCTCTTCTACTAGAGCTTCGGTATCTGTGATGAAATCTTCGGCAGAAATAATATTGCCTTTTCGAGAAGACATTTTACCTGAAGCGAAACGTAAGATTCCATGACTCTTGTGCAAAGTCTTCGAAGCTAGATCTCTATACATGAGCGAGAGAGCCTTGAGAAGGACTTTGAAATAGTCATTCTGTTCGTTGGCAGTAACTACTATGGACTCTGCAAGCTTTGGCTCTACTTCAAATTTCTTTTTTGTGAGACCTATCTCTTTCGTCTCGTATGTCGGCAATCCTTGAGAGTTGATAAAGACTCTGGTGTGTAGACCATGCTTCTCTCCAGGGAAAATGACTGCGCCTTCACTTTTTTCAAATACTCCTTTTTCCAGAAATTCTTCGACAGCTTTTATCCCCTCACCTGCCACCTCACTCTCTGGAAAATAATAATCGAACTTTGTGCCCAGTTTTTTATATATTGTCTCAAAATATTCCAAGCTCCATTTTTTACCTAGGTCATAGAAGTTGTTTATTTCTTTATCTGTCTTTTCGAATATCTTTTTATTTATCTCTACTATTTCCTGCTTCGCCTGCGTATCACTCTCATATTTTTCAGAGCCTAGGACATACATATCTCCAAGGAATTCTATTCTCGACAAAAGCACGGCAGATTCTTTTGGAAAATTAGCCTTGTTCTGCAAGACACCCCAGAGTGTCTTCGCTACATGCAGACCTACATCTCCATAGTAGTTGGCGCGTACGACATCTGCACCAGAAAACTCTACGATTCTAGATATGGACTCTCCCACTGCGTTCGACATGAGGTGACCGATATGGAAAATCTTGAATGGATTCGGATCTGTGTATTCCACCATTATTTTTTTACCTTTGTCTTCCACACTCTTTCCATATTCATTACCTATATTCAAAATCTCTTTTGCAAAAAAACTATCTTTTATTTTTATATTTATAAAACCTGGTCCGGCGACATCTACAGCAGAGACTGCTTCGGGTGAATCTTTTTTCATCTCTTCTACGATCTTCTCTGCGAGAGTCTTTGGGTTCATCTTCAACTCTTTGGCATGAACCATAGCAATATTCGTAGAGAAATCTCCATGAGAAATGTCTTCGGGATGTTCTAGGGAAACTTTCGGGTTAGATATTCCTGCTCTTGTGGCAGACTTTTTAATTAAGTCTTTTAATTCTTCGATCATGTGGATATTCTAGCATTTTACATAGTAAAACCGCGAGGTATTGACTTTCCTATTAGTTCTGTTAGATTACATACCGGAAAGATTAGCCAGGCAAGGGTCATGCCTAGAGTGGCTCGGAAGTGGTGTTCGGTGGTACTGCACCCAGACACGATACATCACTGACATTGGTCGATGAGCTGGAAACTCTAAAAGCTCTCACAGGAAATCTTTTGTGTTTCATTCCTGTGAACTTTTGACCACTCCCAAGGGGGCTCCCCACCCTAGCCC
>CAYGFL010000005.1:0-29397 GCA_964349165.1 uncultured Candidatus Saccharibacteria bacterium | reverse complement strand
GCCGTGAAAAAAGTAGTTGAAACTGTAAAAATATTATATAATCTCTAAATATATCAGAAATAATTAATAATTTTGGGTGAGTAAATTTTAAAAAAACATGAATGAAACACAAAATAGCGCTCCAAAATCAGCGTACATAGCAGTTGTGATTGCCATCATATTGATCGGTGTGGGATATTATATCTGGTCTAGACCAGGAGATGTCGCACAGGATGCCGTAGAGGGATATGCTACAACTACTCCTTCGAGCACTCCAGAAGTTACAGAACAGCCGACCCCAGTTATAAATCAATCAATAAAAAATAATATGCACACCATAACTATAGAGACAAATAAAGGAAGTATCGTTTTCGAGACGTACGATGCAGATGCACCGAAGACTGCGAAGAACTTCGTAGATCTTGCAAATAAAGGTTTCTATAACGGAGTTATTTTCCATCGAGTAATAAAAGGATTCATGATACAAGGAGGAGATCCTACTGGAACTGGCACGGGGGGACCAGGTTACAAATTCGAAGATGAGCTAGACCCTTCTACCGGCTCATATAAAACAGGGTATAAGAGGGGAGTAGTCGCTATGGCGAACTCCGGTCCGGATACGAATGGCAGTCAGTTCTTCATTATGCATGCAGACTATCCACTTCCAAACAACTACACAATATTCGGTCACGTTGTAAAAGGTATAGAAGTTGTTGATGCTATCGCAACGACCAAGACTGACACCGGAGATAAACCCCTGGAAAAGATGGTGATGAATAAAGTCACGGCAGAGGTCAAGAAATAAAAATGGCAGGAGATAAGTACAGTGCTGTGTGGGTCTCCCATTCTTCAATGGGTGACTTTTTGAAATGCCCACGCTCTTATTATCTACACAATGTATATAAAAATCCGAAAACCGGAAGAAAAATAAATATAGTCTCACCAGCTCTCTCTCTAGGTACTGCTGTACATGAGGTCGTAGAAGGTCTTGCTGATTTTAAAGTCGAAGATAGGATAAATAGATTCACAGAAGATGCTCTGATGAAAACTCTAGATATGCAGTGGAAGAAAGTCAGTGGCAAAATGGGAGGCTTCAAGTCGGATAAAGAAGAAAAAGAATTTAAAGATAGGGCAGTGTCCATGATCCATCGTGTACAGAATAATCCTACACCACTATTGGAAAAGACAGTGAAGATCAAAGGTGGAGAGAATGGACTTCCGCCAAATTTTCTTTTTTCTGAAGAAGACAATATCATACTATGTGGCAAGATAGACTGGTTGGTCTATGATTCTAAAGATGACAGTGTTCACATTCTAGATTTTAAGACGGGTAAAAATGAAGAAAGCGAAGAATCCCTCCAGCTTCCCATCTACCAACTACTACTGAAAAATCTACAGAAAAGAAAAGTAAATGGAGCCAGTTATTGGTACCTAGATCGTGATGATTCTCCGATTCCTACGAACTTGCCAGATGTAGATGAATCATATAATAGGGTATATGAAGTAGCGAGGCAGGTGAAGAATGCGCGTGCAATGGCCACTATAGACGGCAGAGAAGAAGCTTTTCTGTGTCCCAAAGGCGTAGGTGGATGTTTCGCATGTCAGCCTTTCGAAAAGATCATACGTGGTCAGGCGGAATGTGTTGGGGTTGGCGAGATGAGGCAAGATCTGTACATTCTATAGGAAATACAACAGTGAAAGTTGAGCCTTTACCGAGACTACTCTCTACTTTTATATTACCCCTGAGATCTGTTTCCACTATCGACTTGACGGTCGTAAGCCCTATACCAGTACCTTTATCTCTGCTTTTCGTCGTGAAAAAAGGATCAAATATTCTCTCTAGATTCTGTGGAGGTATACCAGAGCCATTATCTTTGATTATCAAAGTGTAACTACTGGCATCTTTTTTCAAAGATATCGTCACTTTTTTGTGAGCGATATTTTCCAGTTTTGCAAAAGAATCGATAGCATTTGAGATAAGATTCGAAAAGACCTGACGCATTTTTATCAAATTTCCAGTCCAGACACAACCAGGTTGCCCCGTGACTTTTATATCGACATTTTCCATACGTGCTCTGTACGAAAGAAGATGGAGAACACTATCCAATTCTTTACCGAGGTCACACAGTTTCATATCTCCTTCGTTAGAAAGACTTTTTCTAATATCCTGAGCATACACAGCCATCCTACGACTAGCTTCTTGTGCCTTCTCTAGACCCTTTTGCATCTCCTGGCTATCTTCGAGCTTCTCTGTGTGTAGGATGATGGATGTGAGCGGAGTCATGAGATCATGGAAGAGTCCCTGTGCTAGCCTTCCGAACTCCGCAGCTTTCGCCAGTTCGTGCATACGCTCTTGACGATTTTTTTCTAGCTCGATGTTGCTCTCGTGGAGTTTCCTATTCAGAATATCTCTATCTCTCGATAGTAGATCCTGGACGACTTTGCTCTGCTCCAATGATTTTTTGATTTCTTTGTTTGAAAGTATTGAGATTATGATAATGAGGATGAGTATGGGAATATATGTAAAAATTTCTATTGGAGTGAGAGGTAGGGAAGAGAAAGCGGTTTTTATAGATTCTATGTTCATGCGTCTATTATGTAGCCTCTCCCTGGAACATTTCGAATAATATCTTTTTTATTTCCTGCATTCATCTTTTTTCTAATATTCATAATATGGGCTTCCACAGTATTGGAAAATGGGTCACTATCCGCATTCCATACATGTTCGAGTATCATGCTCCTAGATAATGCTGTATCAGGATTTTTCATCAGGTATTCCATCAGACTATATTCTTTGCGAGTCAATGATACAGGATCGTCTCCTCTATGTAGAGTGCGTTTCAGGGTATCCATAGTCAATTCTCCGACTCTTATTACCGAGTCGAGCATCACCTTTCCGCGACGAAGCAAGGCTTGCATTCTAGCCTTGAGTTCATCGAATTGGAATGGTTTGGTCATGTAGTCATCTGCGCCTCTACCTAGTGCATCTATCTTCCTCTCTGTGTCGGCCACAACAGACAGGAAAATAATAGGTATCGATGAACCTGTAGATCTGATCTCATCACAGACCTCCAATCCGTTTTTCAATGGGAGTGAATAGTCTAGAATGATGATATCGTACCTATTTATCCTAGCCATATATGAACCCTGCGCACCATCGAAGGCTGTATCTACAGCATTTCCCTCTGACTCTAGTCCGATCTTAATAAACTCTGAAATGTCAGGATCGTCCTCAATAATCAAGATTTTCATAGCCAGATTATACACAAAATCGATATGGTATACTAATATGCACAATTATGTATAAATTAGTTTTAATAAGACATGGACAGACTGTGTACAATAGAGATAAAGTTTTCTGTGGCTGGTCTGACGTCGACCTTACCGAGCAGGGAATACAAGAAGCGACAACCGCAGGACAGAATCTAAAAAAAGCAGGATATCTTTTCGACGTCGCCTTCTGTTCTGTGCTCACAAGAGCCATAGAGACATTGAGTATTGTTCTAGATGAAATGAATATTGAAAATCTTCCCGTAAACTATTCTTGGAGATTGAATGAGAGGCACTACGGATCCCTACAAGGTCAGAAGCATGAAGATGTCGCGAAGACTTGTAGTGTAGAGCAGGTTCAAAAATGGCGTCGCAGTTTCTGTGAGAGACCACCACAACTAGGTCTTGATGACCCCCGTCACCCCTGTAAAGATCCGAAGTACTGCGATATTGACGTCAAAGACTTACCTTGTGGAGAATCATTAGAAGATAGCATTAAAAGAGTTTTGCCATATTGGGAAAATGAGATCGCTCCACAGATTAAGGCTGGTAAAAGAGTAATCGTGTCAGCTAGCGGTAATAGCCTACGTGCTCTCATCAAGCATATCGATAATATGAGCGATGATGATATCGTAGGATTGGAAATAAAAAATGGAACACCTCTCGTCTATGAGCTCGATGAAAACCTAAAAGGTATTAAGCATTACTACCTCTAAATACTTTCTTTCCTCGATAGACTGCTTTCTTGCCCAACTCTTCTTCTAATCTCAATAGCTGATTGTATTTCGCGACACGATCTGTACGAGATAGTGACCCTGTTTTTATCTGTCCTGTGCCCATACCAACGACAAAATCTGCGATGGTAGTGTCTTCTGTCTCACCAGAACGGTGCGAGATTATCGAAGTGTAACCTGCTTTTGTCGCCATATTTACAGCATCAATGGTCTCTGAGACTGTCCCGATCTGATTTAATTTAATAAGAATAGAATTTGCAATCCCTTCATTGATTCCTTTCTCTAGTCTAGTAATATTTGTAACAAAAAGGTCATCTCCGACTATCTGCACCTTTTTTCCTAGTTTTTCTGTCATGAGTGCATATCCAGTCCAGTCATCTTCTGCTAGACCATCTTCGATACTTGCGATCGGGTATTTCTCACACCAGTCAATATAAAAATTAACCATCTCTTCCGAAGTTAGAGACCTTTTTTCTTTAACAAGATGATATTTGCCATCTTTATAGAGCTCTGTAGCTGCCACATCTAGAGCCAGCACCACGTCTTTACCTGCGATGCACCCAGCTTTTTTTATCGCTTCGAGTATGACTTCTATAGCAGATTCATTCGAAGGAAGTGAAGGAGCAAAGCCTCCCTCATCTCCGACTGTTGTAGCAAGACCCTTGTCATGCAGGATCTTCTTTAGAGCGTGGAATATTTCTGCACCATATCGTAGAGCTTCTTTGAAACTTTTTGCGCCGACTGGCATGATCATGAATTCTTGAAAGTCAGTAGAATTTTCTGCATGCTTTCCTCCATTCAATATATTCATCATCGGTACAGGAAGCTGTACTAGACTTTTTGTATTTGAAATTTTATTAAAATACTTATAAAGAGAGATTCCCATACTCTCTGCCATAGCTTTGGAGAATGCCATAGACACACCTAGTATCGCATTCGCGCCAAGTTTGCCTTTATTAGCTTTTCCATCAAGTTCGATCATCCTATTATCGAGACTTCGTTGATTCCATTCTTTACCTACCAATGCTTTTAGAATGACGGTATTCACATTTTTTACTGCCTTCTCGACACCCTTACCACCATATCTCTTGCCACCATCACGAAGCTCCACCGCTTCATGGCTACCTGTAGAGGCTCCAGAAGGTACTGCCGAGCGACCAAAAGAACCGTCTTTCAACGTAACATCTACTTCTACTGTCGGATTGCCACGCGAATCTATAATCTCTCTCGCTTTGATCGATTTTATTTTCATGAATTTTATTTGTTAGTAGGGGGAATTATATACGACTAGTCCGTATCCTTCAATCCCCACGCAGGAATGATAGCAAGTAGACAGATAAGACCAAGGGTAATGAATAAGAAAGATTGATCTTTCGTGAACATGAACACCGCTCCAGTGATGAGTGGTGCTATGAAAAATGATACCGAACGAGTGATGCGGAAAAATCCTAGCATGTTGGGATCTTTTGCATCTACGGTTTTGAAAAAGTAGGTCTCGATCATTATCTCCGCTGCCGCCGCTCCTACACGCGTGATGAAAAGTCCGAGAGCCCATGCAAAGACACTATGAGATACGATAGCGGAGAGACCGATGGTAGAGATTCCAAGTAACGCAAAACCTAGTATCATGATTTCTTTCTCACCATATTTCTTGTCAGCCAATTTACCTAATGGTAGTTCTATAAGGGTGAACGGTAACAACATAATCGTCAATATTATACCTATCTCTGCCCAAGAGAGACCTACGACTGTATGTAGATATATAGGACTATAGACAACCATCCATGCATAAAATACTTGCAGGACTGTGTTTATAATAAATAATCGAGAATGATTTGGATTTTTCAAAAGATGTCTAGTGGTCTCTAGTAGAGAAGGGTGATGATAGTGTGGATCCTTGAAACGAGGAAAGTTTTTGTATACCAGATAGAACAATGGTAGTAGCATAAAAAGCGAGGCGATGTAGACACCTTTATAATCATTTGCAGCACCAACGATCATACTTCCGATGAGTGGCGCTATGACCCAAGCGCTGTTCATCGTCGTGAGATACATGCCTCGTATAGCACCGACTTTCGTGGTATCAGAATAAACTTCTAGAAATATATCTAGACAGAAGCCTATAAGCGATACTACTGCAGTCTGCAAGATAAAGTATAAAGCTATAAAGCGCGCATCTGTCTCATTTACGAGACCAAAGATGAGGAATATTTGGATAAGTATGAGCCATAGAGCTACCGTATAATTGCCGATTTTTCTTATCAAGAATGGAGCAATGAGAAAGCCTAGTATAGTCACCGCAGAGCCGGTCATATATATAAATCCAACTATTCTATCCGGTGCATACAAACTCAAAAAACTTGAGTTGGAGTACATCGGTAATACTACGTGCAAGGTGTATATAAAACCTATGATAGCAATAGTGTATATCACATGACTCCTAGGAAGAGCGGGATGATGTCGCATGTCCTCTATTATATCGTGAGGAGTACTGGAATAACAATCGGTCGTTTCGCCGTCTTTTGCAAAAGGAATTTGCCTATATTGTCACTGACGTTGGTTTTTATATAATCTATATTGATAGGATTCATACCTTTCGTAGATTCTTCTACTGTATTTTTTATAATTATGCGGGCATGATGGAGTAGATCTTGAGATTCGCGAAGATAGACGAAACCACGAGAAATAATATCTGGAGACTTCTTCAATTTACCAGTCTGAGCATTGATAATAGCGAAGACGATGAAGATACCGTCTTGAGCAAGCATCTGGCGGTCACGTATGACTACATCCTGTATATCTCCGACAGAGAAACCATCCACCATGACTATTCCAGACGGTGCCTTCTCTTTTAATTTTACGATTTTTTCACCACCATTCTGTATTTCCACTACGGATCCATTATCAGGAATAACTACTTGATCTTCTGTGAGCCCGTTAGCGTCTTTTGCAATCTCACCATGCACTCGCAACATGTAGTGATATCCGTGAACTGGCATGAAGAACTTCGGACGAATCTTTCTGTGTATCCAAGCGGTTTCATCTCTATTGGCATGTCCAGAAGAGTGTACATCGGCGATACGATAGTGGATAATGTGAGCTCCTTGTCTAGAAAGATTATCTTTCAACTTCTGTACTGGGCGTTCATTACCAGGAATCACCGAAGAAGAAAGTAGGATCGTATCGCGCTTCGTTATTTTTATATATTTATGTGTCTTATTGGCGATACGCATCATAGCTGCAAACTCATCTCCTTGTGCACCAGTAGCTAGGACAACGACTCTTTCTGGAGGGAACTGCGTCATCTGCTCGACGGTTATGAGAGTATCAGGCTTCGGCTTCAGTAGGCCTAGATGACGACAAATCTCTATATTTTGTTTCATACTACGTCCCTCGACTACAACTTTCTTACCGTATTTCTCTGCGAAATCTATGATTTTCAACATACGCTCTAGTAGGGAAGCGAAGGTTGCGATGATGAGACGACCCTTTGTATTCTTTATAATTTCCTCGATATTTTTGTGCACGACTTTTTCAGGTATAGAGAAGCCTGGGTTCTCTACGTTCGTAGAGTCCGCCATGAGCATCAAAACTTTTTGGTTCTTGAAAGCGCGATCGTATTCTGCCCCCTCTTCTTCTGTTGGCACTCCATTTACATGATCTAGCTTCAGGTCACCTGTATGTACGATAGAACCGAAAGGAGTCTCGATGATCACTCCCATGGCGTCTGGGATCGTGTGTGTCACAGCGAAGAACTTCACTTTCAGAGCCCCAATTTTTATAGTCTCATCCTTCTCAACTATTTTGATATCTAGCGGAGGTGTCTGGAGAAATTCTTCTTGACGCTTCTTGATCATCACAGAAGTGAGCATGCGAGTATATAGTGGAGGATTACCGATCCTTCCCATGACGTAGGGTATTCCACCTATGTGGTCGAGGTGGCCGTGAGTTATGATGACTGCGCGGATCCGATCTTTTCTCTCTTCAAGATATTTTGTATTCGGAAGTATGTAGTCTATACCTGGGGTGTTCTCGTCTTTAAATTGGAAACCGATATCGATAATAATAATGTCATTACCATGCTCTATCATGGTCATGTTTTTACCGATTTCCTCGACTCCTCCAAGAGGGATTATGCGTATAGAATCTGGCGCCAGTTCTGGAACTTGATCCTCTACTTTTTTATGCACCTGTGTTTCTGGCTTATGTGGTCTGCGTGGAGCACCTCTTCCTGCACTGTAATTTTTTCTATCATTCATGTTTTTTAATTTATATTATTATTAATTTTTATTATCTTTTTTGAATACTTCCCAGACATTATCTGTGATCCGATACCACTCATTCATATTATAAAATCTGTCTGAAGGTGTAGTGATATGATCTAGTTCGAGTCCTTGCACCTCATCTGGTACCACATATATGAACTCTGGGGAATATAGGAATACTGCGGGCACCTCTTCTTGTATTATCTTATCGAATTGTGCGTACAACTTGTCCCTCGTGGCAGTGTCTGGTGTGATTCGCGCATCCTCTAGTATCTTGTCGACTTTACTATTCACATACATCGCCACATTTAGACCTGGGGAGTTCCTCTGCGAAGAATGCCAGAAGGCGTAGAGATCCAGATCTTTACCTATGGATTCTCCGAATAGTAGAGCATCATATTTGCGGGTGGCTATGATGTTCTGGTACAGGTCACCGTACTCGAAGACCTTGATAGTGACCTTTGCTCCGAGCTTTTCCCATTGAGTCTTTATGATATCCGCGACGAGTTTCAGCTCTGGTGCATCGGCGGTGGCGATCGAAAATTCCAAAATTTGTGATGGACCTTTTTTACTTTTCTTTTCTAGAACGCCGTTTCCATTCACTGCCCACCCTGCTTCGTTGAGAATTTTGAGAGCTGAAGTTATCTTCTCTGAAGATGTAGAACTGTCATAAATATTCGATAATTTAACACCACTCAATGGCAGAGGACCATTACTCTCTACACCATAACCAGAGAGTACTTGCTCTATTATGTAACCCTTGTCTGTAGCAGTATCTAGTGCTTGTCGAACTTCTTTCAATGTAAAAAGGGTGCTCTGATTCTGATTAAAAAATACTCCGAAAATTCTCGGTAGAGGAGTGTGTAAAATATGAACAGCTTCTGTGGTCGATGCTATGCGCAGAGCTTCTCTCGCAGAGATACGAGCCACTGATTCTATTATTCCTCTGTCATAAGCTTCTATCAGTGCTTTCTCGTTGGGATAGAAAAATATGTCCATTTCAGATATATATGGTTCATCGAGATGATAACGACTGAACGAAGATAAAATATAGTTCACAGGAATTCCTCCACTATCTCTCTTGATACTTTTTAACTCATATGGCCCAGATCCTACTGGTTCGATGTTGTATTGGCTGAAAATAAATTGGTCTGGATTGATCTTGCTCCAGATATGTTTCGGAATAATCCCTAGGGTAGTATTCGCGAGAAAGGGGGCATATGGTTGTCTCAATACGAATTGGATCTCAGTCGGACTCACTTTTTTCGTAGTTATATTTGTCCAATCCGCACGTCTGGGACTTTTTATAATCGAATCCTGGATTTTTTGTATTGTAAATTCTACATCATCTGTAGTGAGAGGAACACCGTCATGAAAGCGAACTTCATCTTTTAATATAAATGTATATACTAGGCCGTCTTCAGAAACACTATATTTTTCTGCAAGATCTGGAACTATCTTGCCATCATCGTATTTCATCAATCCAGAATAGATAAGATTCGAAAGGTCAAGATCGACATCGGTGAAAGCAAGTACAGGGTTGATCGAGCGCGGTAGGCCTACTATGCCTTCTGCCAATCTGCCACCATGTGCTGGAATCTGAGTAAGGAAAGTACTGTTGACCTCATAGGCTAGCACGAGGGAACTCACCAATGCTCCAATTGTAAATATGCCGAATATGAACTTCTCTGTCGCAGAGAAACTTCTGATGATAGCGAGAATTTTCTCACCTCTTCGTATATGAAATTCTTTTCCCATTGTAGATTGCGTCTTTTTAACAGACGTTGTTTAGAAATTATTTAGATAAGGGTAATGAGTGCAGCAACTGCAAAAAGTATTGCAATAACAATAGTTATAATGAAGAGCGTTCTCTCGAAACCGCGACGAGTGTGATATGCCGAGCTAAAGTTGTCACCACCACCAAAAGCACCTCCGATCTGAGAACCGGTTCTTTGGAGGAGTATGGCAGTCACAAGTATGACCGCGAGTACAATCTGAATGTACGGCAGGATAGCCTGGATAGTCTTCATTGGAGAGTACTATAGCATGGGGTGAAAAGTGGTGCAAGTTTGATTTATTCTACCAATCTTGATATACATAATGTACTCATTATTATTCGTCGATAACCTTTATATAAAGAAGGCCTATGAAAACATCCAAGAAAAAAACAGTAAAGAAAATCATTGTAAAAAAGGTGTCCAAGACTCCTATTTCCAAAATACCAGATTTCAAAGTACGTCCTCTGGGCGACAGAGTTCTAATAAAAGAAGATACTGAAAGCAAAGAACAGACTACAGCTTCGGGAATAATTATTCCCATTTCTGCTCAAGAAGATAAAGGAGGTAAGCGTGGAAAAGTCGTGGCCATTGGTACAGGAAAAACAGAAGATGGAAAAATAATTCCACTAACAGTGAAAGTCGGAGACAAAGTCCTTTTTCAGTGGGGAGACAAAATCCAAGTCGATAATGAAGAATATTACATTGTAAAAGAATCCGAAATACTGGCTGTTATAAAATAATTATCAAATTTAATTACCGAACTATATGTCAAAAATAATACTTTACAACGAAGATGCGCGAAAAGCTCTCAAGAAAGGTGTAGACGCAGTGGCAGATGCAGTGAAAATAACGATCGGTCCACGCGGTAGAAACGTCGTGCTCGATAAAGGCTATGGTTCTCCGACTATTACAAATGATGGAGTCTCTATTGCAAAAGAGATCACTCTCAAGGATAAATTTGAAAATATGGGTGCAGAGATAATAAAAGAAGTCGCAACAAAGACCAACGACATCGCAGGAGATGGTACTACTACTTCCGTTATCCTGACTCAAGCTATCGTCGCAGAAGGTATGAAGCATACGACTATGGGTGTGAATGCCATGGGTGTAAAGTTCGGTATCGAAGCCGCTTCGAAAGATGTCATAACCGCTCTGAAACTTCTAGCGAAACCTATAAAGACTGACGAAGAGATTCGCCAAGTTGCAACCATCTCCGCAGAATCTCTCGAGCTCGGAACCATCATTGCAGACACAATAAAAAAAGTTGGAAAAGACGGAGTAGTGACTGTAGAAGAATCACAGACTATAGGGCTTGATTCAGAAGTTGTAGAAGGAATTGAGTTCGATAAAGGATACATCTCTCCTTACATGGTTACCAATGCAGAACGAATGGAGGCAGAGTACACAGATCCAGCGATCCTCATCACAGATAAAAAGATTTCTTCTATAAAAGAAGTCTTACCACTTTTAGAAAAATTGGCTCAATCTGGTAAAAAGGAACTCGTCATCATCGCCGAAGATGTAGACGGTGAGGCTCTGACCACATTCCTCGTGAACAAGCTTCGTGGTGGCTTCAATGTGCTCGCAGTCAAAGCGCCAGGATATGGTGACAAGAAGAAAGATATGCTAGCAGACATCGCTGTGATTGTCGGTGCACAAGTGATCTCAGAAGATGTTGGCCTGAAGTTCGAAAATGCAGATATATCTATGCTTGGTCGTGCACGAAGAGTGATCTCTACAAAAGATAATACTATCGTCGTCGGAGGAAAGGGTAAAAAGACAGATATAGACGAGAGAGTCGCACAGATAAAGAAACAATTGGAGAACACAGATTCAAAATACGATAAAGAGAAGTTGGTAGAGAGAATCGCGAAACTCTCTGGTGGAGTTGCTGTCATACGTGTAGGCGCCGCAACAGAAACAGAGATGAAATATTTGAAATTAAAGATTGAAGACGCTGTAAATGCAACAAAGGCTGCGATAGATGAGGGAATAGTCGCTGGTGGAGGAGTGGCTTTTATAAAAGTTTCTGCAGAAGTTGCGAAGAACTATGCAGCAAAAAAATCATCTACCGAATTCGATCTTGGTTACCAGATAGTTCTGAAAGCTCTCGAAGCGCCACTACGACAGATAGCTATAAACGCTGGAAAAGATGACGGTTCAGTTATTATAGAGAAAGTAAAAAATGGAAAAGGCAACATGGGCTACGATGCTCTGAAAGACGAGATAATACCAGACATGATCCTCTCTGGTATTGTAGATCCTGTGAAAGTAACACGCTTGGGGATACAGAATGCTTGTTCTGCCGCCGCACTACTCCTCACTACCGAGGTTGCAGTCGCAGAAGAGCCGAAGGAGGAAAAGGTGCCATCGACGCCACCTGGTATGGATTACTAGGGCGGTATGTGTTATAGTATTTCGTATATAAGTTAAGTAAATTTTAAACCTTTATAAAAAACATGAAAAAACCAATTGTTATTATCATCGTTCTCGTTATTCTAGGCCTTGTCGTATGGACATTAGGAGATAAAAAGGCTCCAGAAGAATCATCTTCAAACAGCAATCTCCCTACAACATCATCTGCTCCAGTCACAGAGACCACGAAGCTCTCTGACAAGCTTTCAGAATACAAAAACGAGGAACTAGGCTTTGCGGTCAAGTATCCTTCTACTTGGGATCCAGGATCTTCTGATACAGGTATCGTATTCGTCATCCCAACAACCAAGGCAGGTTCTAACACTGTGAGAAAGTTGGAAGCAAAAATCTCTGTAGTATCTGGCAAGTGTTCTTTCCCACCAGTCACAACTATAAAAGAGAGAAGCACACTGAAGAGTGGTGACCTAAACTTCAATACTATTTATATGTCCAACTCTGTTCAAGGTAACAATTACTTCGACAGAATGTATTCTCTCCAGAAAGACAACATCTGCTATATCCTCAGCTATTCTTCTATAACCTCAAGTCCTGCAAGCAAGGGATTCAAGGGTTCAGAAGCGACTCAGGTTACCAACAACAACAAAGCAATCCTAGACTCTGCTGATCAAGCATTCATAACTATGGTCAAGTCATTCTCATACGTTGTTGGTGCAGTAGGTAAGGACGAAGCTCAAGTTGTTCCAACAAAGAAATAATATGAAGAAAATACTTATTGGAGTTGTAATTGTAGTAGTTTTAGCTGTTCTCTACGGACTGGCTACATACAACAGTCTCGTAACCCTGAATGTCTCTGTAGATACGCAGTGGAAACAAGTCGAGACAGATTATCAGCGTCGCTTTGACCTCATCCCTAACCTTGTCGAGTCTGTGAAGGGGATAATGAAGCAAGAACAAGAAGTCTTCACAGCCATCGCCGATGCTCGTACGAAATACTCTGGCGCAACATCTCCAGATGAGAAAGCAAAAGCCGCAGGTCAAGTAGAGAGTGCCCTAGGAAGACTCTTAGTCATTACCGAGAACTATCCTCAGTTGAAATCTTCTGAGACAGTAGTGACTTTCATGTCACAGCTCGAAGGTACAGAGAACCGCATCAGTGTAGAGCGTATGCGCTACAACGAATATGTGAAGAGCTACAATCTGAAGGTTATGAGGGTTCCAAGTTCCATAGTCGCATCTATGACTGGTTTCGAAGAGAGAGAATACTTTAACGCAGAAGTTGGTGCGGATAAGGCCCCTGAAGTCAAATTCTAACTAAAATAAAAATCGCATGAAGAAAATAGGGATTGTAGCATTTGTTATTCTTGCCACAATTCCTTTTTTCGTTTTTGCATATACGAGTCTGGGCAAACCGACAGGGTTCGTAAATGATTTCGCTTCGATACTTTCTGCTTCAGAAAAAACGGATCTCGAAACCACTTTATCTAATTTCAAAAAAGAAACAGGAAATGAGATAGCAGTAGTTACAGTACAAACATTGGGTAATGAAGTCGTAGAAACATATGCTGTAAAACTTTTCGAAGAGTGGGGAATAGGTGATGAGGAAAAAGATAATGGTCTGCTTTTCCTTTTCGGAATGGCGGAGAGAAAAATGAGGATCGAAGTCGGTTATGGACTAGAGGGATATATGACAGATGCGCAAGCCTCTTCTATCGTACGCAATATTCTGACACCAGCTTTCAAAGAAGGGAAATACGGAGAGGGAATAAAAGAGGCGATAGATGTCTCTATAAAAGTGCTGGCTGGACAACCAGATGCGATACCAGAAGATAAAATTAATCTTCCTGGATCTTTTGGAGACTGGTTTTATATCATCCTTTTTATTCCTCTGTGGATAGCAAGCGTACTCGGAAGGTCAAAGTCGTGGTGGCTCGGAGGAGTGATCGGTGGTGTAGTTGGTCTAGTAATAGGATTTATTTTCGGATTCGTATTTACTGGTATCCTGGCTACTGTGATTCTTACGATTCTAGGACTCGTTTTTGATTTTATCGTTTCAAAATCATATCATTCTAGTGTGTCGAAAGGCATGTCTCCGCCATGGTGGATAGGGGGAGGTGGTCATGGAGGTGGAGGATTCGGAGGTTTCGGTGGAGGAAGTTCTGGGGGTGGTGGGTCTAGTGGGTCGTGGTAAAATAAATCTATGAAAGATAAAGAATCTCATCGAATAGCTGTTACTTGCATCATCTATAATAAAAAAGGACAGTATCTCGTTACAAAGAGGAGTCCTAATAAAAAAGTTCATCCAAATAAATGGACGGTCCCAGGAGGAGGACTAACGATTGATGACTATATCACCACCAAACCATCTCATGATGATCAGTGGTATGGCGTACTAGAGAAAGCATTGAGAAGGGAAATAATGGAAGAGGTCAATGTGGATGTTGGAATTCCGAGCTTTCTTTTAGATCTAGCATTTGTACGTCCTGATGGTATACCTGTCGTTGTCTTGAGTTACTATGCCCTCTATGTATCTGGAGAAGTAAAGCTAGACCAAGATGCAGTAGATCACGGATGGTTTACTCTGGATGAAGTCAGAAAACTTGATATGTTATCTGGTATGATCGAGGAGATTGAGATGGTGGATACGATATTGAAAAAGAAGTAATTTGGGGAAAGAAGGAGGGTTCGCATAGCGGTCTAGTGCGCAACGTTGGAAACGTTGTGTGGGAGAAATCTCACCGAGAGTTCGAATCTCTCACCCTCCGCAATTTTGTGCTAATATAAAAATATATGAAAATCACCAAACTGGGTCACTGCTGTCTAATTATTGAAATAAATAGGATACGTTTCTTGACTGATCCTGGTACTTACACGACAGCACAGAATGAAGTCAAAAACATTGATTATGTTGTCATAAGTCACGAACATACAGACCATCTGCATATCGAGTCATTGAAAATTGTCTTAAAAAATAATCCGAAAGCTCAGGTGATATCGAATGCTTCTGTTGGAAAAATTTTGGAAAAAGAATCGATACCATATATGAAGATCTCTCACGAAGAGAAGATAAAAGTCGGAGGTGTGGAGATAGCGGGACATGGTCTCGTACACGCTCCTATCTATGTTGATTATGAACAAGTGGAGAATACCGGCTATCTTTTTGATAACAAACTATTCTATCCAGGCGATGCTTTCTACAAACCAGATGTCCCTGTCGATATTCTCGCATTTCCTGTGGCTGGTCCGTGGTGCAAGATATCCGAAGCTATGGACTATGTGCTTGATGTAAAACCGAGAGTCGCTTTTCCTATACATGATGGGAATCTTGTTCGTACACAAGGAATAACTCAACGTCTGCCAGCTTTATTTTTTCCAAAGTCTGGAATACAGTTCGTGGTATTTGAATTGGGGAAGGAGATGGAAATATAAGTAAAAACTGCCGCCAAAAAAACCAGTACCACCGAAGCGGTACTGGAGTGAGATTGGATTGGGAGTTCAGAGCTGCGCCCCACAGTCTTGGCAAAATCTCTTCGTCTTCATTTCTGCGCAATCCAGGACGGACGTCTCGTGGGTGATTTGATGCGGACATTGGGCTTGCAAGTTACGGATTTGTCTGTCGATTACTTGACCCGCCCTTTCTGCTTCCGCATGTCTTTCTCCGGCTTGTGCAAATTCCACGCGAAGGGCGGAGATCTGTCCTTTGATTGTGTCAGAAGATATGGTTCTTATTCTGGACAGAACCCCTGCCAAGTAGCTGGGATCCAGAGGTTCTTCGTGTTCTTGCGTGCCATCGCGTTTGCATCCCACAGATGGGCTAGGCGGCCCACCTCTTTTGTTGGGGTTCGGTGGAGTATCGATAACTTTATTTTTCATGGTATTCCTTTTGTTCAGGCTATTCAAAAGGTATCACATGACTCGCATATCAGTCTAGTCCTCTATAATTTCTGTGATATAATTTCCATATGCGAAAATATCTTCTAAAATTCGATTTTTGGTTCATACATTTCGTGCGTCGTATAAGCATGCCTTTTGCTCGCCTAGCTCTCTTTGTTGTTTTTTCCTGGTTCGGTATTTTAAAAATTATCGGTAGTAGCCCTGCAAACCCTATGGTCGCAGATCTTCTGCAAGTGACAATGCCTTTCATGACTTGGGAGACTTTTATCATTCTTTTTGCTCTGTACGAGATATTGATAGGTATAGCTTTCATTATTCCGAGATGTGAACGTCTAGCTTTAGCTCTTCTCATACCCCACATGATCATGACGAGTCTGCCTCTATTCTGTCTTACAGCGATGACTTGGCAAGGATTTCTCACACCGACCCTAGAGGGCCAGTATATTATTAAAAATATAGTTATCATCGCTCTAGCTATGGGTATCGCTGCGCATTTGCATCCGATTGCAAAGAAATAGTAAGTGCATGAAAAGAATCTTCCTCATTATTTTAATATCTTTATTTTTAATTCTGCTTTTAATTACTCCTAAATCTTCCACGACTACCCTCCATCTACCCACGAAAGACATCTCTCTTATAATCGCCGATACCACAGAAACGCGAGAAAAAGGTCTGAGTGGCAAGGAAGTCCTTCCTGAAGATACTGCAATGCTTTTTATTTTCGATCGACCTGCTCAATACGGATTCTGGATGAAGGATATGAAGTTTCCGATAGATATATTGTGGCTTGATGAAAATTATCAGATTGTAGATATGAAAAAAGGTCTTTCTCCAGAGACTTTTCCCGAGACATATGAACCAGCTGAAAAAAGTCTATACGTCCTAGAAACTAATGCAAATTTCGTAGAGGAAAATAGGCTCAAGGTTGGCGACCGTCTCGATATCGACTTGAAGAAATAATTTTTTGTTGCTTAGTACTTTTTTATCGAGTTATCCACTTTTTTAATCTGAATATAAGAGTAAAATAAACATTACCTAAAAAACAGGGAGTCTTTTACTAGCAATTATTTTTATCAACACACAATGCCAATATACGTCACCAAAGCAGATGGAACACGAGAGATGCATAATGCAGATCGAGTCAACCGTTCGATAGAGAGAGCATGCGCAGGGCTAACAGATCCGATATCAAAAGTGACTCAGATCGCGACAGAGACCAGTCTGACTTTGTATGATGGCATAACTACAGATGAGCTCGACAAAGCTACGATAAATGCAGCAGTACAGAATATAAAAGAGGATATTGAGTTCGATAAAGTCGCTACGAGACTGCTCTTGAAGACTGTATATCGTCATGTCATAGGTGAATATGATAAAGAAGACCCTGAAGATCTTAAAAAGAAACACAGAGATCAGTTTATTGTGTATATAGAAGAGGGGATAAAAGCAAACAGACTGCACCCCCTTATGAAAGAAAAGTATGATCTGAAAGCATTGGCGGATACTCTCGCTATAGATAGAGACGAACTTTTCCAATACGCAGGGCTAGACGGTCTCGTCAACCGCTACATGATAAAAGATCTTCAGCAGAATTCTGTAGAATCTCCCCAATACTTCTTTATGAGAATTGCTATGGGTCTTTCTTACAACGAAAAGAATCCCACAGAAGCTGCAAAGAAATTTTATGCAAAAATGTCACGACATGAGTATATAGCAGGGGGATCTACCAATCTTGCAGCTGGAACTACAAAACCATCTCTATCGAATTGCTTTCTTCTAGAAATACATGATGATATGAGACATATCGCAAAGACTGTTTCAGATGTCATGATGCTCTCAAAAGATTCTGGAGGTATCGGTCTATCTATCAGCAAGCTTCGTGCTACAGGTTCACCATTGCATTCCAATTTTGGTGGAACATCAAGTGGTCCAACTCCATTTGCAAAAATCATCGATACAGCCATAAGAGCTATCATGCGTGGGGGTAAAAAGAAGGGTGCCCTCTGCTTCTACATGGAGAATTGGCACATAGACTTTCCAGAGTTCGTAGATTGGAAACATAACTCCGGAGATGACTATATGCGTATGCGCACTGCCAATACAGCTGTGTATCTGTCTGATGAATTCATGAAAAGGGTTAAAAATTCTCAAGACTGGTATATGTTCGACCCAGCAGAAACAAGAGATCTCAATGAACTATACGGTAAAGCCTTTAGCGCTAGATATGCTCACTATGTAGAAATGGCGGAAAAGGGTCAAATCCGAACTTTCAAAAAAGTGCCTGCCGCAGAACAGTACCGACAGATCCTAGTCTCGCTACAGACTACTTCTCATCCATGGTTAGTATGGAAAGACGCTATCAATCTCCGCGCTTTGAATAACAATACTGGAACGATACATATGTCCAACCTATGCACAGAGATATGTCTACCTCAAGACAAAGACAACATCGCTGTATGTAACCTCGCGTCTCTCAATCTCGCCGCTCATGTGAATAATAAAGAAGTAAATTGGAGTCGACTAGAAGAAAGTGTAAGGCTGGCTATCCGTCATTTGGATAATCTCATAGATATAAATACTCTTTCAATCCCAGAAGCTGCGAAGTCTGATAGAGAAAATCGCGCAGTCGGTCTCGGTGTCATGGGATTCGCAGATACTATCGAGAAGCTCGGTATGGCATACGACAGTGAGCACGCTTGGGATTTCGCAGATCGCATATTCGAGTTCGTGAGTTATATGGCGATCGATGAAAGTGCAAATCTCGCACAAGAGCGCGGAGCATATAGCAACTTCGTCGGATCTGAATGGTCAAAAGGCAAGGTGCCGATAGATTCTATAAAAAAACTAGATGAAGAGCGTGGAGTCGCAGTATCGGTGAGTAGAGATAGTAGACATAAAGGTCTAAATTGGAATCTTCTCCGAGAAAAAGTTCGAAAGGGAATGAGGAATGCCACTCTCATGGCAGTCGCACCGAATGCAAACATTGGTCTCGTAGCTGGCACAACTCCAGGTATAGATGCTCGTTTCGCCCAGGTCTTCTCTCGAAATAAAATATCAGGAAAATATCTAGACCTCAATCACAATCTCGTAAAAGATCTAAAGAACATGGGAATCTGGGATAATGTGAAAGAAGATATCATAGAGTACCAAGGAGATATTTCAGGCATTCCATCTATACCTCAATATATAAAAGATATCTACAAGACTTCTTTTACCACATCGCCACTAGCGTATATCGAAGTCGCAGCACGTGCGCAGAAGTGGGTTGACCAAGCGCTTTCTAGAAATATGTATCTCGAGACTCGAGACCTAGATGAGACCATGAATATCTACATGACAGCTTGGGAAAAGGGATTGAAATCTACCTACTACCTACATATGAAGCCTCGACACACCGCAGAGCAGAGTACTGTGAAAGTCAACAAGTCAGAGAAAATGGGCAAGAGAGGTTTCGGAGCTGTGGCAAAGGCTATGATGGATACATCCCTAGAGCAACCAGCGCAAGCCGAACTCTCTCCTCTTTCAGAGACTTTTGCCTCTACAGTGTCACCAATAAAAACAGCAGAACCTGTATTGGTGGCTGTGAATCAAGAAGCTCCTTCCAAGGGAATAGCAGAGGTCGTACAAGATGCCGTGAAAGAAGTCGCTCCTGTGGTCGCCACTATCCCACATAAATTCACAGACCTATCCTCTTTATCTACATCGATGTCCAATTCCAAACAAGAAGAGAAAGTCGTGCCACCATCACAGAGTATCGGCGGATTTGCAAAAGTCGCTGTAAAATCTGCTCCCAAGGTCTGCCCGATAGATCCTGCGGAGAGAGCACAGTGTGACTCTTGTCAGTAAGATATGATAGAGTGATACCAATTATTCAGATTTAATTACATACCACCATGCTTATAGGAAAACCTGCACCAGAAGATACCAGTTTGCATCCGATAAAATACCAGTGGGCTTACGACCTCTACAACCAGGCCGTGCGCAACACATGGTTCCCGCACGAGATAGCTCTAAAGGAAGACCTCGATGATTGGAAAAAGATGACCGAAGACGAGCGACATGCCGTCGAGTTTCTCATGGCCTTTTTTAACCCTGCAGAACTCATCGTGAACCGCTCTATCGCTCTAGGTATATATCCATATTTAAAAAGTCCAGAATGTCACCTGTATCTCGCGAAACAGATGTGGGAAGAGGCTAACCACTGCATCGCTTTCGAATACGTACTAGAGACCTTCCCTTTCAACCGCGAGAATGTCTACAAGCATCACCTAGGAGTCCCTTCGATGAAGGCAAAAGAAGACTACATCAACAAGTACATGAGACGTATGACAGAGACATCTCTCGATATAGGAACTACAGAAGGAAAAAAAGATTTTATAAGAAATCTCGTTGCGACAAATATCGTCATGGAAGGTATCTGGTTCTACTCCGGTTTCATGGTTGTGCTATCGTTCCGCCAGAGGAAACAACTACGCAACTTCGGCTCAATGATAAATTGGGTACTCCGAGACGAGAGTCTCCACTTGAAATTCGGCATAAATTTGATCCACAATATTCTCGAAGAAAATCAAGATTTATTAACCGAAGATTTTGCAAATGATATACGAAATATAATAATAGAGGGAGTTGATAGGGAAGTGGACTACAACAAAGACCTTTTCCCAAATGGAATACTCGGACTAAATGCAGATTATGTAAATCAATATGTAAAATATGTAGCAGACCGAAGACTAGAAGAACTCGGATTTCCAGTACACTACAAGGTTACAAATCCTGCAAAGTGGATGTCTACAGCTACAGATGTATATGAGCTCGTGAATTTCTTCGAATCACAGAACACTAGCTATGAAGTCGATGTGAGGGCTCATGCCAAGAATAAAGATGAGAATAAAGATGAGAAAGTAGCGGAATAGTAAAAAGTGTGATATAGTACATACACGCCCCAGACAACCGCTGTATACGCAAGTGTATAGAGGAAAGTCCGAACACCGGCTATGCGCAAGTGTAGCAGAAAGGTAGCGGGTAACGCCCGTCCGGAGCAATCCGCGAGGTGAGAACAGTGACGAAACCCTTCAGTGGGAGTGAAACGGCAAAATCCTTACCCCGGTGCAAGGCCGTGCCTACGCAAGTAGGAGTGCCGCTTGAGGCTCCGCCGCAAGGCGAGTCCCAGATAAATGGTTGTCGTGTGAGGTTCTCGGAATCTCACATACAGAATTCGGCTTACCGGTGCGTCAAATCAAAAAGCTTTCCCCAAAGGAGAGCTTTTTGCTTTACGATAAAGTATGTACTTCTGATATTTTTTGATATAATCAATCATATAATTATTAATTTTATCAACACATATTTTATATGGATCTTCCAACCACTCATTACGATACAGATACTACGAAAAAAGCATCAAGTAAGTCTGAACGTAATCCTTCAGAAATATCTAAAATAGAGAGGATTTCACACTACCTCCTTATCGCAGCGGTTTTCATCAGTCCTCTCATATTTATTCCGTCTGTCTACGCGCCTCTAGATATTGTAAAAAGTATAGCTATCTGTTCTCTCGTACTTTTGTCTATGATTGGGTACTCTATACAGAGCTTTCTAGATAAAAAAATTGTATTGCCTCGCTCGGCATTTATCTACAGCGCTCTAGCTGTGATGGCTTCGGTAATAGTCTCGACATTCCTAAGTACAAATCCTGCGAAGTCATTTATCGGTCAAGGTTTCGAGATCGGTACAGCGAGCTACATATTGCTGATGTTCTTCGCATCATTTCTCGTAAGTCGTCTGTTTGTCAAAGACAAAGAAATCCTCGTGAAGGTCTACGCAGCTATCTTCGGATCCTTTCTCATTCTCACTCTGTTCCATGTTGTCAGGATAATAGGTGGTGTAGATATTATGAACTTCGGTATCTTGCCAACGCTAGCCTCTACTTTTGTCGGTAAATGGTTCGATTTCACTATTTTCAGTGGCTTGGTCGCTCTACTCTCTTTTATTGGTATCAGGTTTCTGCCGATGATGAATGGCATAAAGAAAATTCTGTATGCACTTCTCGTTATTTCTGCTGCTACACTTTTCATCTCTAACGCCGGATTCATATGGGGAACACTAGCTCTGATTTTCTTGTGCATCGGTATATATGAGTATGTAGAAAAACGTCCACAGGGATCGGCTTTCAAGAACACATTATCGAGTATCCCAGTATTTACTCTCATAGTTTTCATAGTAGCGACTGCTTGTGCGTGGAAAGGAGACCAATTGACCCTTCCACTCATACGCTCTCTCAAGATGGAGCAGGCAGAGCTCATACTGCCTTGGCAACTGACTCTAGATGTGACATCGGATACCCTGAAAGAATCGCCATTTTTCGGGGCTGGACCGAACAGATTCGGCTATCAGTATTTACGTTTCAAACCAACAGAGATCAACAATACTAATTTTTGGAGTTCGGAGTTCAATAGTGGTTTCGGCGCATTGCCGACTTTCGTGACGACACAGGGAATGATCGGTCTCATAGTCTGGTGTTTCTTCTTCATATTTTTCATTCGTGAAGGTGTGAAGGCGCTACGAAAATCCTCTGAACCACTGAAGAAATTCATCATATCGTCATCTTTTTTCAGCGCATCATTTCTGTGGATAATGAATATATTGTATGTACCTTCACACATGATATTTTTCATGACATTCGTATTTACCGGACTATACATCGGTGTACTCTGGAGCGAAGGATCTGTTAGAGAAAGTTGGTTCGGTAAAAAGGAAGGCAAGAGCGCACTATGGGTACGGATAGTCACCGCTCTATTCATCGTTATCCTCATATTGTGGCTTGCAACATATATAAAGAAGACTACGGCTATTGCCTTTTTCCAAAAGGGTATAAAAGAGTTAAATGTTACGAAGTCTATAGACAAAGCTCAATCTCAATTCAAAAAAGCCTTGTCCATAGATGAGTCGGATGTATATTATCAGGCATTGTCTGAAGTAAATATAATAAAAATCACGACAATCACTCAAGAATTACAAAATCAATTGGCACAAAATCCGTCACAACCAGCGGATACAAAGAAGATACAGGAGCTCAATGATCTTATCGATGAATCGATAAAATATACGAAGCAAGCCATTACCCTCGATCCACTGAACTACTACAATCATCTTGCTGCTGCTCGTATCGCAGAGATCGGAGCAACATTGAAATTCCCAAATGCCTATGAAAATGCAAAAAATGCCTATAGCTCGGCCATAGAGCAGAATCCTTTCAACCCATCTATTTACCTAAGCTTGGCACGCCTAGAAGTCTCTCAGAACAAACTTGGAGAAGCAGAGCAATATATCGGCAGATCACTACAATTGAAACAGAACTACACCGAAGCTGTATTTCTCCTAT
This sequence comes from uncultured Candidatus Saccharibacteria bacterium, assembly GCA_964349165.1. Classification (GTDB taxonomy): domain Bacteria; phylum Patescibacteriota; class Minisyncoccia; order Phycocordibacterales; family PALSA-1337; genus CAIOGI01. The sequence continues at coordinate 5,726 of CAYGFL010000005.1, read as the reverse complement.
CTCAAATACAGGTTACAAAAGGAAAAATAAAAGAAGCCATAATCTCTACTCAGGTTGCTACTCAACTGAATCCGAATGAGCCATTGCTCTTTTTCCAACTCGGAATCTTGCAATATAATGATAAAAATTATTCCAAAGCTGTCGAGGCACTGGAAAAAGCTATACAAATATTCCCACAATATGCGAATGCCAAGTATTTCCTAGGTCTATCATATTCACGTATCGGACAGAATGAAAATGCCATCAAGCAATTCGAGGATCTAGCGAAAACCAATCCTGATAACAAAGAAGTAGCATTCATTCTATCGAATCTAAAGGCCGGTAAATCTCCATTTGCCGAAGTCCAACCACCGATAGATAACAAACCAGAAAAGAGGAGAACTCTTCCTGTGACAGAGAAGACAACCACCACTACGACGAAAAAACCTAGCTAACCATGGTCAAGAAGTTTTTCAATCTGTTCAATAGGGAGATAGGTGGTCTCCACGAAGCGGCGTATCTTCTGGCATTCTTCGCTTTTCTATCACAGCTCCTAGCTCTGGTGAGAGACAAGCTTCTGGCTCACACTTTCGGTGCGAGCTACACTCTCGATCTTTATTATGCTGCGTTCCGTATCCCAGATCTTATCTTCGTTTCTATCGCATCAGTGGTATCTGCATCAGTACTCGTTCCATTTTTCATGGAAAAGACACAGAGTGATCAGGAGGCAGGTCGTAGATTCATCGACAATATTTTCTCCGTCTTCTTTTTTAGTGTCCTATCTGTGAGCGTTATCACATTCTTCTTGACTCCATCACTACTACGATTACTATTGCCAGGTTTTGCAAATGACGCACTATTTCCAGAGCTCATATCCGCAACTCGCATTCTCCTCCTCTCTCCTATTTTCCTAGGAATTTCCAATTTTCTTTCTAGTATCACACAGATGCACAGGAGATTCCTCGTCTATGCGCTAAGCCCTCTCATGTATAATCTCGGGATTATCGTGGGTATTGTATGTCTATATCCGATCTTCGGCTTCAACGGATTGCTGTGGGGAGTGGTCATAGGGTCTTTCTTACACATGGCTATACAAGTGCCGTTTATTATTCACAAAAAGCTGTTTCCACGGATATCATGGTTCATAGATTGGCTTTCGATAAAGAAAGTCGTGCTTGTCTCACTACCAAGGACTCTAGCTCTGTCTTCGAATCAACTCGCCTCATTTTTCTTGATAGCTCTCGGATCACTCATGAGCGGAGGTTCTATATCCATCTTTAGTCTAGCTTTCAATCTGCAATCAGTTTCTCTCACTATCGTCGGAGTCAGTTATTCATCTGCGATTTTCCCCACTCTCTCGAGATTTTTTGTAAATGGAGAAAAGACAGAATTTTTAAATAAAATGATCGAGACGGCTCGACATATCATATTCTGGTCGATTCCCATCACAGTCCTTTTCATCGTCTTGCGTGCACAGATAGTGCGTACTATATACGGGTCTGGTCGTTTCGATTGGGCTGATACTAGACTCACAGCCGCCGCTCTCGCCCTGTTTATAATCTCTGTAGTTGGACAGAGTCTCGTCCTACTATTTATTCGTGCGTTCTATGCAGAAGGCAAGACGAGCAAACCTCTCATCATCAACATCGCATCTTCTGTAGCCATAGCTTTGTTAGGTTATGTTCTGACAAAAGCTTTCTTTGCTTTTCCAGTCTTCAGATTTTTCCTCGAGGAATTCCTCAAGGTGTCTGGTCAAGTCGGCACGAGCGTCCTCATCCTTCCTCTCTCATATTCTCTAGGTGTATTCATAAATACATATCTGCATTGGCATTTCTTTGTAAAAGATTACCCAGGATTTTCGAAGCCTGTTCTCGCAACACTGTTCCATAGCTTCTCGGCTTCGATAATAATGGGATATATTACATTTATTTCTCTAAGATTCTTCAATCTATTCTTTACACTGGACAAAGCATGGGGAGTTTTCCTACAAGGTTTCTGCGCGGGCATAGTCGGTATCATCGGAGGTGTACTGATCCTGCATTTGCTCAAAAATAAAGAACTAGCGGAGGTAAGGGATACCCTACATCACAAAATATGGGGAGTGAAGGTGGTCGTTCCAGATCAAGAGACCCTGTGATCCATTCTGCTACTACTTTTACAGTTTTTCTGCTAGTATACTTTTACCCATGAATTCTCAAAAAATACGCAATTTTTCCATCATAGCCCATATCGATCACGGCAAATCCACTCTTGCCGATCGTATGCTCGAATTCACCAATACTATAGAAAAGAGGAAAATGCAGGAGCAGGTCCTCGACAGTATGGAATTGGAACGCGAGAGAGGTATCACTATCAAGATGCAACCTGTACGTATGAAGTGGAAGGATTATGTATTCAATCTGATAGATACTCCTGGACACATCGATTTCTCGTACGAAGTTTCGCGAGCATTGAAGGCTGTAGAGGGTTCCATACTTCTTGTAGATAGCACGCAAGGTGTGCAAGCACAGACTCTGACCACTCTGAATATGGCGCGCGAGTCTGGCCTGACAATAATCCCTGTAGTTTCGAAGATAGACTCTCCACTAGCGCGGGTATCTCACGTGGTAAAAGAAGTTTGTGAGCTCCTAGGCTGTGAAGAGAAGGATGTATTAAAAGTATCTGGTAAAACCGGAGAAGGTGTTACGGATCTTCTCGATCAGGTTATCGAGAGAATCCCCGCACCACAGACTTCGGAGGTTGGTAGTGAGTTCCGCTCTTTGGTTTTCGATTTTCAGTACTCGACTCACAAAGGGGTGATTGTCTATGTCAGAGTCATAAGTGGTACAGTGAAGCGCCATGACCATCTGATCTTCAAGATCTCTGACGAGAAATTCCAGTCTCTCGAAGTCGGAATTTTTGCACCAGATGATACTCCTACAGAGAGTCTAGGTGCTGGTGAGATAGGGTATATAGTGACAGGTATAAAACAGCCCGGCATCGCATCTGTCGGAGATACTGTGGCGTCCATACGCGATACTCGCAGCCCATTAGATGGATACATGAGTCCTAGCCCGGTCGTCTGGGCTTCGGTATACCCAGAAAGCCAAGATGATTTCGACTCTTTACGCCAAGCACTCGGTAGACTACGTCTCTCGGACTCATCGTTCACACACGAAGAAGAATCTTCTGGAACTCTCGGTAGAGGATTCCGTTGCGGATTCCTAGGTATGTTACATCTCGAAATAATCACAGAACGTCTGCGTCGAGAATTCAATCTCGCATTGGTGGTTACAACTCCTAGTATTACGTATCACATAGAATTGAAAAATGGAAAAACAGTCATAATATATTCTCCTGCATTATTTCCAGAAGATCATGAAGTGAAGAAAGTGATGGAACCTCTAGTAAATATGAAGATCATAACACCTCCACAGTACCTAGGAATTATTATGCAATCCGTCTTCGACCACGAAGGAGAAGTCTCTCTCACCGAGAATTTTGGAGAAAACAGAGCGTCGCTAACTCTCGTTATGCCACTTCGCGAGCTCATGAGGAATTTCTTCGATGAGATAAAAAGTGTGTCTTCTGGTTTCGCATCTATTTCATATGAGATTGGTGAATTACGTCAAGCCGATGTTGCTCGCATGGACATCATCGTCGCAGATGAGCCCGTGTCTGCCTTCTGTCGCGTGGTATCTCGACGTCGTCTCGAAGAAGAGGCGAAGTCTTCTGTAGATAAACTCCACAAGATTCTCCCACGTCAGATGTTCACATTGAAAATCCAAGCGAAAGCTCTTGGTCGTATCATCGCTTCAGAAACTCTCTCTGGTATGCAGAAGAATGTCACCCAGCATATGTATGGAGGTGACCGTACTCGCAAGATGAAACTCTGGGAAAAACAAAAAGAAGGTAAAAAGAAAATGAAGGAGCTCGGCAAAGGGAATGTGAATATTCCTCAAGACGTTTTTATAAAAATGATGCGAGCGGACTAACTATGAGGTTAGTTGAACGGAAAAGACATCGCAACCATACTGATGATGATGAGCACTCCTATGACTATCATAGCGACTCTGAAAGCTTTCTGTGTGGTTTTATGGAATAGCATGATAGGACATAGTATACTATATATAATTTAAAACTCAATAATGGAATTAAATAAAAAAAAGACATATAGGAGATTTATTTATTCACCACTTTTCCTATTACTATTGCTCTCGATTCTCCTCGTATTACTCAAGGCCGTCTGGGGCGTGTATAAAAAAGAAGAGATGAGTAGCAATTATCTAGCGCGCGAACAACTAGAATTCACCAAACTCAAATCTCGAGAAAAAGAGTTGGGTAAATCTGTAGAATACCTAAAGACCGAAAAAGGCATAGAAGCAGAGATCCGTAGCAAGTTCCGTGTCGTGAAAGAAGGAGAGTCCGTGGCAGTGATCATAGATAATGATGCATCGAACACAGCACCTATTTCCACAACAACATCTAGAAGTATTTGGACTAGGATCTATGATATAATAGTAAAAATTAATTAAATACACACATGAAAAACATCACCATATACTCAACCCCAACCTGTCACTTCTGCCAAATGGCTAAGGAGTACATGAAGACCCATAACATCGCATACACAGAGCATGACGTAGCTTCTGATCTAGAGCGTCGAAAAGAGATGATCGATAAAAGTGGGCAGATGGGTGTGCCTGTGATAGATATTGAAGGCAAGATTCTAATTGGATTCGAAGAAGGGGAATTTGCAGAGGCGGTCGGGGTGAAGTAGTATTCATAACTACGCCCTCGTAGTTCAATGGATAGAACGAATCCGTCCTAAGGATTTGATGTCAGTTCGATTCTGGCCGAGGGCACCAATAAAGCCATAGATTAAATAATATCTTTCAAACCTTGTGATTGATTTTCATTTTGCTGTTTATATATTTCAAAGAATTTTGAATTAGTATTATGTGACAACCCTTGGAAGGTACCTTCCTCTACTATTTTTTCATCATCGAAGACCACTATCTTATCTACATTTTTAAGTGTCGAAACCCTGTGGGCTATACTTATCACAGTCTTTTTCTTTAGATTTTCTTCAAAAGCATTTTGTATCAATGATTCTGTTTTGCTATCGAGTGAAGATGTGGCCTCATCTAGTACTATAATCTGAGGATCTTTGTATATTGCCCTAGCTATACCTATACGCTGTCTTTCTCCACCAGACAGACGATAACCTTTCTCTCCAATTATTGTTTCTATACCATTGGGGAGTTTATCTATTAGATCTTTGAGTTGCGAGATTGTGACGGACCTCTCAAATAGTTCAGGATTGAATTCACGCATCAGGGTAATATTTTCTCTAAGAGATAAGTTGAACATCTCTGACTCCTGCAGGACCAGAGCAATTTCTTTGGTAATCTCATCATGCTTGATGTCACTAAACTTTACATCTCCCATATTGAATGTACCTTCATTAAACTTGTATAAACCAAGTAGAATCTTGGCAAAAGTAGATTTTCCACTACCGGATTTACCAACCACTCCAATTTTCTGATATTTGTCGACGATGAATGTTATGTTTTTAATTCCAGCATCTGTAGTCTGCTCTGGTTTATGCGGATAATGAAAACTAGCATTTTTTATCATGATATTATTCCAATCTTTAGGAAAATCGAGGTGTCCTGTTCCCGCAAGGGAATCTTCCCAGAATATAGGCATCATTCTAGATATGCTAACCTTTATTTCAATAAGTTTTTCTATAGTATCAGTAGAAT
>CAYGFL010000004.1:27707-33486 GCA_964349165.1 uncultured Candidatus Saccharibacteria bacterium | reverse complement strand
CGAAATGAAGAAACGATGAAGAAGTTATGAAGAAACGATAAAGATTTGCCAAAAACGTAGTTACACAATACTTTTACACCTTGCGCATAGACCACTACTAATGTTCTGATGATAAAAATGAACCTTGCGCTTTTAAAATCTCGTGGTATATTAGCCCTTGGCTATGTTCTTCATATTGTGTGAAGTACTAGGGCTATGGAAGGAAAACGATAGAAAAAATGAGGACAACACGTGCGTAATCATTCAAAAGGATCGGTCAGTGTGCCAGGGATCGAAAACATCAAACATGTCGTGGAGCTCGGTGCTCCTGGAGTTGGCAAGGGCCTGTGTGCAAGCACACTCCAGGATTTCTTCAGATCATCCATGGCTCTCGTGAGTCTTGGTGCAAAGACTCGCGAACGTCTTGACAGTGATCCTGGCTTCAGTGAGAAGCATGGAAAAACAGTTGAGAAAGGGGATCTCTTGCCAGATTGGGTCGCCAATCCTATGGCACGATCTGCGTATATGCAAGCCGTCGAAACAGATGGGGTGCGTAACATTCTCTGCGATGGAATCTTCCGCCGGAAATCACAATTGGTTCCATTCGTGCAAAGTTCTATCTTGAATCCAGGCAATACGATAGTCCTGTACCTTGATGCCACGAAGGACACTTGCCACCGTCGTTACAAAGAAAGGGCTACAAGGCTTGGTCAGGCACGCCCAGATCACTCGTCCTTCCAACACAGGTTCAAGGTATTCAATGAGCACTTCCCTTCGATTTGGGAACTGTTTCACCTCGCCGGCATTCACTGCCTGAGGATCGATGCAAATGAGGATCTGGCAACACGGGTCGCCCCCCATGTCCTCTCGATTGCTCAGAACTTCTTCCACACGAACATCGTGTCACCTCACCCCCGGTTATCAACTTTCCCCAACTCTCCAGATCTGGTTGCTGGATTTGATCCCAACCAAATGGGAATGGATATGCAGATGGACCGAGCGGTCGCAGGTTGAATCAAAGCCTAAATGGCCTAACAAAAAAATAACTGAATGCACAAGGGCGCGGTTTCCTCACGGAACCCGCCTCTTTTTTATGAGAGGACTATACTAGATTTACCTTTGATGATGTGATACAGTCGACGATAGAAGGAGGTTATTAAATGAATAAACAAGAAAGATTAAGACAAAAAGCCTTTAAGCTCCAGATGGAGGAAAAAGCAGCGAGAAAATCTCATGCTTGGGGCATTTTCGCAGCCGAGGTCAGGACACGGAATCTCCGAGAAGAACTGCTCAGTCTTTCCCCAGAGAAGAGAGCTGCTCGTCTCGAAGCAGCCGGAAGAGAAAATGAAAGAGGCTTCTACGTCGGTTGAATGACTGCTCAAGCAATTAGAACTGCTCTCGGGCAGTTTTAATTTGACTTCCCTTCCATTTCCATGCTTTAATAGCTACTCACTTAACACATATGGATATTCGCAACATAGCTATCATAGCCCACGTGGACCACGGTAAGACTACCCTGACCGACGCCATCATGACCCAATGTGGTCATGGCGATGAGGGTACTATGGACTCGAACGCTCTCGAACAGGAGCGTGGGATTACTATTTATGCAAAGAATACCTCTATAAATTACAAGGGTACCAAGATCAATATTGTCGATACTCCAGGCCACGCCGACTTCGGGTCAGAGGTAGAGCGCGTGCTCCGCTCTATCGACACTGTGCTCCTAGTAGTCGATGCTCAAGAAGGTCCAATGCCACAGACTCGTTTCGTACTTAAAAAGTCTCTAGAACTAGGTCTCAAGCCTATAGTTGTTATAAATAAAATAGACAAGCCAGCTGCGAATCCCAACCATTGTCACGAACAAGTACTAGAACTTTTCCTAGAACTAGGAGCGAACGATATCCAGCTCGACTTCCCAACCATCTATGCCATCGGTCGACAAGGTGTCGCGATGAAAAATATCGCAGATGAAAGAAAAGACCTCTCACCTCTTTTAGATATGATCCTCGAACATGTTCCGGCGGCAAATGGTAGCGATACTGCTCCACTTAGACTGCAAACTTTTAACCTCGGATACGATAACTTCCTAGGTCGCCTAGCAATAGGTCGCATATATGATGGAACTGTGAAAGATGGGCAGACTGTTTTTGTAAAAACCATAGAAGGTAAGACTGTGTCTGGAAAAATCACCAAACTTTTCAGTTTTGAAGGTAAAAAAAGAATAGAAATAAAGGAAGCTTCATCTGGTGATATTGTAACTGTCGCTGGTTTCCCAGAGATATATATCGGAGAAACTATCGTAGATAATGAATCCACCGAAGCCCTCCCAGCTATTAAAATAGATGAACCAACAATTTCCCTTAACTTTCTAGTCAACAATTCCCCTTTTGCTGGTCGTGAAGGTAAATTCGTCACAGGTCGTCAGATACGCGAGAGACTAGAGAAAGAACTCGAAGTCAACGTCGGTCTCAAAGTAGATTTTTCTAATAATGAATTTTTCCGAGTCTATGGACGTGGAGAACTTCACATCGCTGTTCTTCTAGAAAATATGAGACGTGAAGGTTATGAACTGCAGGTTTCTCAACCACAAGTTATCGTAAAAGAAATAGATGGGGTAAAGAGTGAACCCTTCGAAGAAGTTACAATAGATACGCCAGAAGAATATTCTGGAGCTATTATAGAGAAACTGGGTAAAAGAAAGGCACTCATGACAGATATGAAAACAAAAGAAGGAATTGCTCGCATGATGTTCGAGATCCCTACTCGTGGTCTACTTGGCTATCGTTCCATGTTCATGATTGACACTCGTGGTGAAGGAATACTCGCTAGTCGTTTTACAGAATTTAAAGAATATGCAGGAGAAATAGAAAAGCATGCCACAGGCTCTATGACTTCTATGACAGCTGGAAAAGCTCTTGCTTTTGCAATCTGGAATCTTCAAGAGAGAGGACGCATATTCGTCGAGCCTACAACAGAGATCTATGAAGGAATGGTGGTCGGAGATGTGTCGAAGGGTGAAGATATGGAAGTGAATCCATGTAAAGGTAAGGCGATGAGTAACATGAGATCTTCTGGAAATGATGAACACATCATGCTCACACCAGCTTGGAAAATAGATATTGAAAAGGGTTTGGAGACGATGAGACAGGATGAGTATCTAGAAATCACACCTCTCAATGTTCGTCTACGAAAACAATTTCTAACAAATACTGATAGAGCAAAAGCGAAGAGGAAGGATATGTAATTAAACAGTATATTCTCCAACCTCTGTTCTCTTAATCGTATAAGCCAGCCCACCCATCTTTTCTGCAAGACTGCGCATATATGTTCCGCTCGAGCATTTGACCCGCAGTTTAATTATCTTAAAAGGAATATTACCGAACTCTTCACCGAAGGCGTACCACTCTTCTCCAATATCTCCTTGTCGAAAATCTCCAGTTACTAGAGAGATACGTTCGAGAATAGTCTCAGCGATCTCTATACCCCGCACTTCCCTTTCATCTATTTTCTCTATCGAATATATCTCGACATCCTTCGTCGGCATTTCATCTGGCATCTCTTTCATCGCAATCATTTTCGAAGAATATACTGGATATTCTTGAGCAAATTTTCCTATATATTTTTTAACATCGACTACTTCTTCTTTTTTACTTCCAATTTTCTGCACATTTTCGATATCTATTTTAGTGATTAAACCCAAGACATCTTGAGTATCCGTTTTAATATTTAAAAGCACCTCAACCTCGTATTCTTTATCGAGACCTAGATATTTTTCTTTATTTTTACACTCATCTCCTGAGAGAATTATCAAAACCCCTTCTGCCATAGGGTCTAGGCGACCAGCATAGGTCATCGGCACACCTGCCCCTATTTTCTGCTCTTTACGCACTCTTTCGAGACACTCTAGGGGTGTTTCCCCCATATTTTTGTAGGCTGTAATGACTTTTTTCATATGTTTGATACAATGATGCCATGAAACTATCTACAGATCCATACAAGGGCGTTCGGGACTTCTTTCCAGAAGACATGACGCTTCAGAAAAAGATTTTTAAAATCTGGAGGGATGTCGTAGAAAAATATGGATATGAGGAGTACAATGCGTCTGTTCTCGAACCCGCAGAACTATATCGTGCAAAATCCGGAGAAGAAATAGTCGGACAGCAGACATATACATTCATAGACCGAGGAGAACGCGAAGTCACTCTGCGTCCAGAGATCACTCCGTCGGTCGCCCGTATGGTGGCAGGAAAAAAGAGAGAGTTGGTATTCCCTCTTCGATGGTATTCCATTCCAAATCTTTTCCGATATGAACAACCACAGAGGGGTAGGATACGAGAATTCTGGCAACTCAATGTAGATATTTTCGGCGTCGAAAGTCTGCAGGCGGAAATTGAGGTGATACAGATGGCATACGATATTACATTAGGATACGGATTGAAACCTACAGATTTCGAGGTGCGCATAAGTAGTAGAAAGATTTTGAATTATATTACCAAGGATTTATTTAATCTAGATTTTGATAATTCACAGAAACTTTTAAAACTCATAGATCGCAAGAATAAAGTAGAGAAAGACGCTTTTATAAACACAGCCAAAGAAATACTTGTCGATGAAAAGAAAGTAGAGCAGTTCATAACCCTTCTTAATTCAAAAAACTTCGAAGAATTCACGGTAAATCTCCGCCAGACAAAAGAGGAGCATGAAGGTTTGCGTGAAGTGTCCGAAGTCATCTCTGCTCTAGAGAAACTCGGAATAACCAATGCTCGTTTCGACCAGACACTCACTCGTGGCGCGGACTACTATACTGGCGTCATCTTCGAAGTTTTCGATAATAATCCCAAAAATAGACGTTCGGTATTCGGTGGTGGTCGCTATGATGATCTACTAGATCTATTTGGTCAAGAGAAAGTTCCTGCTGTAGGCTTCGGTGCTGGAGATATGGTAGCTCAAGACCTTATGGAGACTTATGGAAATAAGATAGAAGCCGAGTCTCCTGCAGATGTATATCTCTGTGTTATGAACTCTGATGTCTCTGAATACGCCCAAGACCTAGCGCAGAAGATACGAGAAAAAGGAATACGAGTCTCTGTCGACTATTCTGGTAGAAAAGTCGGAGATCAGATAAAGACAGCTGACAAGAAGAAGATGCCATATGTCATAGTCATAGGTGAAGAAGAGGTAAAGACTGGAGAATTCAAGTTAAAAAATCTAGCAACAGGAGATGAGCAAGTTCATACAGTAGAAACTGTAAAGTTAAAATAGAAGAAATGCGAAAAATCACCTTTGACATTGAGACAAAGAACTTTTTTCAGGATGTCGGTTCAAATAAACCAGAGGCGCTAGACATCTCTGTAGTCTGCATACATGATTCACTCGACGATACGTATAAAAGTTTTCTAGAAAAAGACTTTCCTACTCTCTGGCCAATTCTGGAAAAAGCGGATGCTCTCATCACATGGAACGGCAATCATTTCGATATTCCATTACTGAACAAATACTATTCTGGAGATCTTACGAAGATACGAAGTATAGATCTTATGCATGAGACGAGAAATGTCATAGGTCGCAGGCTGAAGCTCGATACTGTAGCAGAAGCGACACTAGGTAAAAATAAATCTGGAAACGGTTTCGATGCTGTGGCATGGTGGAATAGTGGCGAGATAGATAAGATAATAAAATATTGCATAGAAGATGTAAAGATTACAAAAGAGCTTTATGACTATGCTCTCAAAAATGGATTATTAAAATACAAGGATCTTGGAGCAGGTGGCGCTGTACACGACATCAAACTCAATAC
>CAYGFL010000004.1:22731-27697 GCA_964349165.1 uncultured Candidatus Saccharibacteria bacterium | reverse complement strand
ACCACAAGTTGGGAAAAGGTAGCAGACAATGCGATGACTTTCACATTACCATTTTAGATTGATATGATATAATCATATCTATGAATGAAAATAAAACACAAAATATCCTCAATATTCCTACTGCTATAATCATCGCAGGCGCTTTCATAGCTAGTTCTGTGATCTATACCATGAAGCCTTCTGGTGGTAATACTCAAGTTGCAGCTATAGGCTCTACACAGACAGAGATAAAAGCTGTAACATCGAAAGACCACATCTTCGGCAACCCAAATGCAAAGATAAAGATAATAGAATATTCTGATCCCTCATGTCCTTTCTGTAAAGTTTTCCATAATACGATGAGAAAAATCATGAACGAATATGGAAAGTCTGGAGATGTAGCTTGGGTATACCGTCACTTCCCTATCGACAAGCCTGGTACTCGCCCAGATGGTGGCACTCTTCATCCGAATGCTGGTCATGAGTCTCAAGCTCTCGAGTGCGCCGCCGGTCTAGGTGGCAACGACAAGTTCTGGGCATACACCAATCGTCTCTATGAAGTCACTCCATCTGTCACTGGCAATACTCCAGAAGGTCTCGATCAAAAAGAACTTCCCAAAATCGCCGAGCTTGTAGGACTAGATGTAGATGAATTCAAAACCTGTCTTGATAGTGGTAGGTATAAAGACAAAGTAGAAGCTTCATACCTAGAAGGACTGAACGCTGGTATACAAGGCACGCCGTTTAGTTTCATGATCGTTCCATCAGGTAAAAATGTGCCAATAGAAGGCGCACAGCCATACGAAGTGGTGAAGTCTGCGATAGATGCGATATTGGCAGAGGGTAAGTAGGTTATTACCTCATCATCTTTCCCAACTCACAGAACTCACAATCTTTTTCTCCACAGGTCGTATTCCAGAACTTCATCTCATATATCTCCTCTGCTTTTTCTTTTATCAATTCTTTTAATTCATTCACCTTTTTATCTTCTATCTCATACCTAATCTTTTTAAATTTCCCTTTATCATCTGGCTCTACGAAGTCTAGTTCGCCTGATCTCATAATATATTTCTTCTTTTCATCGAGATCTAGAAGTATCTTGTAGAAGACAAGCTGTCGCTCATAATTCTCATCTACTTTCGACTTAGGCTTACCAGTTTTATAGTCGACAACATTGACCTCACCATCATTCAGTATCTCGATCTTGTCGAGATTTCCCTTGAGTAAAATACTACCGACTCTACTATCGATATGTACGCCTTTGATACTGTATTCTGTGATCAACTCTCTCTGCCAAGCCTTCTTGTATGTATCGAAATACGCACCTAGTGCCTTATTTCCCTTTTTTAATGTATCTTCGAAATCATTTGGAGAAAGAGGTAGTCTATTGAGATTGTACTCAAAGAGCTTTAGTAATTCTTCTCTTTTCATATCTTCCTCTTTTTTATATTTATCGAAAAAAGTTCTCAGTGTCTCATGCACCGCAGTACCGTACATCTGATGTTTGTTCTGCGCTTTTGGTATACGTATGAGATTCACAAAGAAATATTCCCAAGGACAACGCAGATAGTTGTTGAGAGAGGTTACAGATAATCCTTGTTCCATAAAAAGATTTTGCAAGTACTTTTTGTTATCAATATTTTCGAGTTTATCATTATTATCTTTGAAATGACCTTCGATACTCACCCTGTCTTTATGTACATGAACCTCTTTTAATTCTTCAGATATTTCACCTATGAATTGAGCTGGAAGTTGTTCTCTCTTGTCACCTTGAGTTGCATAGGTGATCGCCACTTCTTTCCTAGCGCGAGTCAATGCTACATAGAATAGTCTTCTCTCATCATCGATATTTAGAGTAGATGCCCCTGCTATGGGTATATTGAAATATGTCCTAGTGCTCTTGTTGCCCCAATGTCCATCGTAGGCTCCTATGATATATACATAGTCGAACTCCAAACCCTTTGACCGATGCGCAGTCATCAACCTCACACCTTTTTTCATATTGAGAGCGCCAGTCTTCGTCAATATCCCGTGTTCCCGCACACGATGAAGATGCTTTATAAAATCAGAGATGTAATACTCCTTGCGGACTCCGGCCAAGCTCCGAGCTTCTTCGAAAAATGATTCTAGAGTGGCTAGGCGGTCGAAGGCGTTGGTACTACCGAGTGCACTTTTTAGAAAATTGGATTCACGCACAATGACTTCGAAGACGTTGACGAAAGGTTGATTGTGAGCGAGAGTAGCCCAACTAGATAGTCGAGAAGATATTTCTGGGAACTCTCTACCAACGATTTCATATAGTTTCTTCTTCTCGTTTCTAGATGTCGACAATGCTTTGTAAACATCCAAAGGTGGTATATTAAAAAAATCTATAAAAAGCACTTTGGTAAGCAATTCTTCATTTGATAAATCATTGATGGACTCAAATATGAGTAATAACTTACGTATCTCCTGATCTTTCAATATGTCATTATCGGACTCTACACGATATTCTATGCCAGCCTTTTCTAAAGCATATGCCATAGCAAAAGCGTCATTATTATTACGATAGAGCACTGCTATCTCTTCTGACTCTGTTCCTTTTTTAATTTTAATTTTTATCTCATCTGCTATGAAAGCATGCTCGGTATCGGAGTTCACGAACTCGTGTATCTGTATCAGACTCTTACCTTTCTCGGATCTAGAAGATAGCTTCGTGTGCTTCACACTAGATTCATTATTTGTAATCAACGAATGTGATGCATCCAGGATCGATTGAGTAGATCTATAGTTATCCTCTAGATGTATGAGTACGGCCTTCGGATACAGTTTCTTGAAATATAGAAAGTTCTCAATAGATGCTCCTTGGAAACGGAATACGGCTTGCTTCTCATCGCCGACGATAAATAGATTCGGATTCTCATGAAAATTGGAAAGTAACTCGAGTATGGCATTCTGCGAGTTATTCGTATCCTGATGTTCATCGGCCAGGATATATTGATATGTTTCTTGAAGTATAAGAAGTAGGTCAGAGTCCCCCCTGAGTGTCTTCACCACCTCTACTATCATGTCTTCGAAGTCGTAGAATTTACCTTCGATCAGAGCCTGCTCGTATGATGTATACAACTGTAATAATTCCAGATTTTTCTGTATCTGCTCTTTCAGCTTCACGAATTCTCCTTTCATTTTCCCTTTATGTGCACCCTTTACATGTATCTTTTCTGGTTCATTTTCAAAATCTTTTTCCTGCTTTTCAATACTATTTTTAAAATCTTCGACATTCACAGCCTCACGTTTCAATTTCTTTATTTCACCCAGGCTCGGTCGAACATAGAAAAAAGGATCACCATACGGCTTCAGTATCGTAAGATCAGTGTTCTCGATCACCTTTTCCATTATGGCGATCTGGTCTACCTCTGTTATTGCAGTAGATCCGATGATTCTAGGAAATCTTTCTGGGTATTCTTTTATAATGTCATTACAGAATCCATGGAAGGTATTGATAGTGACCCTGTATGCCGAAGTACCTATTATATCCACCAGCTTCTTCCTCATAGTATATGCACCAGACTCTGTAAAGGTGAGAGCCAGTATGTTCTCTGGCGCTGTATCTGTACTCTTCAGGATATTCGCTATACGAAGCGTGAGTATAGAGGTCTTGCCTGTTCCAGGGCCTGCTATGACCATTACAGGGCCGTCTATAGCGTCTACAGCCTGTTTCTGGGCTTTATTTAGGCGATTATAGAGGCTCGAGAAGGTGTTTTCCGTCATACCCCCATTATACTCTATTTAGTAATTCTTCAATCTTGTTATCTTCTCATGCTGTCTGATCTTCTCATGCGCTTTCGCCTCGATCTGACGGATACGTTCACGAGTAACTCCGAATTCTTTTCCAACTTCTTCTAGTGTATGAGTAATACCATCGTTCAATCCATGACGCATCTCTAGTATCCTTTTTTCTTTTTCAGAGAGGTCTCCAAGTATTTCATTTACCTGATCTCTCAATATTCTTCGTGAAGACTCCTGATCTGGAGAAAGTATCTTGTCATCTGAAAGGAAATCTCCGAGTGTAGACTTTCCATCATCACTATCATCACCTACTGGACTTTCTAGTGAGACTACATCCTGATCGATTTTTTCAATATTGTAGATTTTATCTACATCTAGACCCATCTCTGTAGCGATCTCTTCTGCGAGAGGTTCACGACCTAGGTCTTGGGAAAGTCTGCGGACTACTTGCTTATATTTGGCGATTGTCTCCACCATATGTACTGGCACGCGGATGGTACGTGACTGGTCTGCGAGGGCACGAGTAATAGCTTGGCGTATCCACCATGTGGCATAGGTTGAAAACTTATATCCTTTTGTCCAGTCGAACTTATCTACAGCCTTAAATAGTCCGAGGTTTCCCTCTTGGATCAGGTCTAGGAGAGTGAGATCTGGACTACGACCAACGTATTTCTTTGCTATAGATACGACGAGTCGGAGGTTCGCGCGAGCGAGGAGATTCTTCGCTTCATTATCCCCCGCTTCTATGCGACGAGCGAGCTCCTTTTCGTTACTAGCAGAAATGAGAGGATATTGACCTATTTCCTTTAGATACATCTGTATGGAGTCATACGAAGAATCGCTTCTTGATCCATACGAATATTTCTTGGCAGGAGCAACCTCTGGTTCAACTTCCAATAATCCTCCACCCTCGAGAACATCGATGCCTCCAGTTGAAAATTTGGTATACAATTCATCAAGAAATGTAATATCCTGCTCTATAGTCGGGAATTCTTTAAGTATCTCATCATATGTTACGAATCCCCTCTCTTTTCCTTTTGCAACAAGTTTATCAGCCTTCGATTCAAAATCCTTAGCTTTATTTTTGCTAGAGACTTTTGATACTTTCCTCACGACCTTCTTATTTTTGACGATTTTTTTAATCTTCTTCTGTTTTTTTACAGACTTAGATTTTTTTTTGGCCATAGTATTTTAAATTATAAATTACGCTGTTTTGAAA
>CAYGFL010000004.1:838-22721 GCA_964349165.1 uncultured Candidatus Saccharibacteria bacterium | reverse complement strand
ATTGAGAAGTAGTTCATCTGCATGACGTCGCAAGTCTTTATTTTTATTTTGTCCGAAGAGTATTTCGGATTCCAATATGAGACCTTCTTTCAAAGGTTCGAATTCTTTTATGAAATTGTTATAACGCTCTTCGCCTGAAATGCGTCTGATAGAGGTATAAATACCTTCAATATCGATTTCGCCAGGCTCTTTTCTGAGGTATGCGAGGAGACCGAATAATTTCCTCGAAATCATGTCGAGGCGGTTCACCTGCATATTGCTAGATACTATACCATTATCAGTAGACTTCTGTCCACTTATATTATCTACAGTTGATTTCTCCATAGTTCTCACGTCTTGGCGTACCGAATCTTCACTTAGACCTGTTTTTTCATGGATCATTTTTATAAAGTGTGCTCTTTCCATAGCTCCTTCGATGGAGAGGATAAAAGGTAAAACCTTCTCTCGTAAAAGCGGTGGGATTTTACGCGCATCTAATTTTTTTATCTCCACTTCTCTCATGACACTATTGATCTGGAATTCGACAATAGGTTTTGCATTTCTCAAGACGTTTTTCCATTCTTCTGGATTATTTAAAACTAGATCCGCTGGATCCTTCCCCTCTGGCAGATCCGCAATCTTCACATCCATTCCGAGAGACAGAGCAATGCCAGCAGAACGCATCGCCGCTTTTCTACCTGCAGTGTCAGAATCAAAAGCGAGAATGATATTTGTAGAAAGTCTACGGACAATACCAAGATTGTTCGCAACATTCTCTCTCGTAGTCAAAGTATCCGCGAGAGCTGTTCCAGACACCGCTACAGTATTCTTTATCCCCGCTTGATGTGAAAGTACGAGATCCATCTGACCTTCAACAAGAATAGTATAGTTTTTCGTACGGATGTCTTGCTTCGCTTTATCGATACCATATAGCACTGTCGATTTATTAAAAAGGATGGTGTCTGGACTATTCAGATATTTTGCGGATTTACCATCATCTACGAGGATACGACCAGAAAAAGCGATGATACGACCACTAGAATCTGCAATAGGAAACATGATACGTCCACGGAAACGATCGTAGTACCCTTTATTTTCGTCAGCTTTTTTTGTTAGACCAGCTTTCTCTATCTCACTATCTGTAAATTTTCTATCTCTCAAATGTGTATACAGGAGTCTCCAATCTGCTGGTACAAAACCGATACGGAAATTCTTAATTGTATCTTGGGTGAGACCTCTTTTTTTGACATAATCCTGCGCACCAACATGCATCTGTAATCCCTTTTCGAAAAATTGAGTTGCTTCTTCCACTATCATGAGTAGACGCTCTTTCTCACTTTTCGTCTCAGTCTTCTCGAAAACTAGTGGAACACCTGCTTTATCCGCGAGCAACTTCAGAGCACCCATGAAATCTAGCCCTTCGAATTGCTCCACGAAGCTGAAGATGTCCCCCTTTGCCCCACAACCGAAGCAATAGTAGCTACCACGGTCCGGAGAGACATAGAAAGAAGGGGTCTTTTCATTATGAAATGGACATTTAGCCTTCAGGTTTTTACCTGCTCCCTCGAGTTTTATATATGAGCCTACGACATCTTCTATAGTGAGACGTTCCTTGATTTTTTCGACGGGAGTGGACATGGGGGTATTATAGCAAATTAGTATGGAATTTATCGTATATAAAAGTCCAGCCCCAGAGTTTTCTCTGAGGCTTGGGGTGAATCAGTGGCATGGTCAAGAAACGACAACGATTTGAGTAAAAAGATTTGTAAGTTGATTCGTGACCTTTTTCAAATCATTTTTACTAATAATTCCCAATCCTGGAAAAGTGAGTACACGTTTCTCTGCAAAATTTCTGTCGAGTGACACGTCGAATGAAAAGCTGTTCGTGTCACTATTTCCATCCCTCACTGTCGAGACTTGGATGGTAAGAATATTGGGATTAGTCTCCTTGATAGACCAATACAACTGATGATTCAGTGCCCCGCTACCTACATTCATTCCGGCCCTGGTCGAATTCTCGATAAGTTGTATGTACCCAACGATTACCGGAAAAAGATTGTTTGCACACCCATCAATGTTGATGTACGATTTGAATTTCATACGTCCCTTTCGGTTAAGTTTTTGTCTAGGATAAAAGATATCATCTACGTATAAAAATACAAGCCCACATATTTCTATGCAGAGCCTATATTTTAATTATTTTTTAATGACTAATACCCCATCTCCTCCACCTCCTCCCTCGTCGGCTGCACTGTCTCTATCATCTTCTGCTTCGGTGAACCCTTGAATCCTGTTCCTGCTGGGATGAGTCGTCCGATGATGATATTCTCCATTAGACCCACTAGATCGTCTTCACTACCACGTATTGCAGAGTTGATAAGGACGCGAGTGGTGTGCTGGAATGACGCCGCTGAAAGGAAACTCTTGCGAGAAAGGGAGACATCTGCGATACCCATCACAACCTGTTCTACTTTAGCCGGACTTCCACCATTCTCCTTCGCCTTCATGTTCTCTTCTTGTAGCTGGAGTTCGTCGATGATCATACCTTCGGTAAGGTTCGTATCACCACCGAGAGTCACACGTCTGCGTGAGAACATCTGCTTCACTATGATCTCGATGTGTTTGCGAGACACAGTCTCTCCTTGAAGTTCATATATCTTTCCGACTTCACTGATGACATAGCTTTTTGCTCTCTCTGCGCCAGCATATTTAAATTTCTCATCGATGTCAGCAGAACCGTCTGTCAGGATATCTCCCTTATTTATTCTGTCGCCAACTTTTACTAGAGGCACACGCTTGTAGTTGAAGACGTATTCTATCGCTCCGTCTTTCTCTCCTCCCATATCGCCTGCCTTACCTCCAGATTTTTTAACCTTTGGTCGATCTTCGAGATCTGGGATAACTTTTATCACCTTTTCTTTTACCAAATCTTTTACTTCAGAGACGACTCCACTCACAGTCGCGACGATCGCAGGGTTCTTCGGTCGTCTCTTTTCAAATATTTCTTCGACGCGAGGGAGACCTTGGGTGATATCTCCACCAACAGAGGCTGTACCTCCAGCGTGGAATGTACGCATTGTGAGCTGTGTTCCAGGTTCACCGATAGCCTGTCCAGCGATAGTTCCGACAGCTTCTCCGATATCTACAAGCTTGTTCTTTCCTAGGTCGATACCATAGCACTGCGCACAGACACCTTTTATACTCCTACATGAGAGAGGAGAACGAGCTTTGACAGAAGTGACTCCAGCTTCCTCGACTTTCAGAGCCTCTTGTTTCGTGAGAAGATGTCCTTTTTTAAACATAACTTTTCCATCTGTACCCATGATGTCTTCAGCGATGACACGACCACGAATATTTTTCGAAAGAGGAATCTCGATACCAGAAGCCGTCTGCTTTTTTATTTCAATGGATTCCTTTGTACCACAATCATTCTCGTTCACCATGACATCCTGTGCCACCACGAATAGCTTACGAGTGAGATACCCTGCTTTTGCAGTGTTCAGAGCCGTGTCTGTGAGACCCTTTCTAGATCCGTGAGTGGTGATGAAGTATTCGATAGGAGTTAGACCCTCTTTTGAACATGATAGAATTGGAAATTCGATAGTTCCGGTTGTAGATGAGATGAGACCCTTCATACCGGCCATCTGCGTGATCTGTGCGATAGATCCTCGAGCTCCAGAGGTGAACATGTCGAAGACTGATCCCATTTTATTCAGAGATCCTGGGATGAGCTTCTCTACGTCGTTCTTCGCCTTGTGCCAGATCTCGATATTTTTTCGCATCCTCTCTTCTTCTGTTAGGAGTCCTTCATCGAACTGGTGCATGATGAGGTCAGACTGAGTCTTCGCCTTACCGATGACATCATATTTACCTTTTGGCACGACAACATCATCGATTCCCCAAGTCGTACCGGAATACGTAGTATATTTGAATCCGAACGTCTTTATCTTGTCGAGAACTGGTGGAAGTCTAGACATATCATATGTATTTATGAAATCATCTACGAGAATATTCAATCTCTTTCGATCGATCTCTTTATTGATATATGGATAGTCCTCAGGAAGAAGATCGTTAAATAGGATTCGGCCTACAGATGTCTCGAAGAGCTTGCCATCGAACTCTGCAAATTTTGCAGTCTTCGGAGCCATGACTTTGATCTTAGATCTTAGAGAAATAACTCCATAATTCTGTGCAGTTATAGCAGCAGTTGGGTCTTCGAATATTTTACCTTCTCCTATTTCCCCATCAACATTTTTCGTAATCCAGAAACATCCGAGAATAATATCGAGAGGGTTAGAAGCAACTGTCGGATCTCCCGATCCAGGCTTCAAAATATTTTTATCAGAAGCCATGATCTCTTTCGCCTCTAGTTGCGCTTCTACTCCGAGAGGAATATGCACCGCCATCTGGTCTCCGTCGAAGTCAGCGTTGAAAGCGCGACAGACTAGAGGGTGAACTTGTATAGCATTACCCTCGATCAGTACAGGACGGAAAGCCTGTATACCTAGACGGTGAAGTGTAGGTGCGCGGTTCAGAAGCACGTATTTGCCACGGATAACTTCTTCGAGGATTTCCCAGACTTCTTTTACCTGATCATCTATGAGTCGGCCAGCTCCGCGGATGTTGTATGCCAGTTCTCTCTTTAGCAATCCAGAGATAACGAAAGGTTTAAATAATTCAAGAGCCATGTGTTTCGGAAGTCCACATTGGTCAAGTGCGAGTTCTGGACCTACTACGATCACAGATCGTCCAGAGTAGTCCACACGCTTTCCGAGGAGATTCAATCGGAAAAGTCCCCTTTTACTCTTCAGGTTATCTGATAGAGACTTCAAGGCTCTCTTCTGCGCTTGTGCGGCGGCGGCACCAGTCGCACTACCATGACGGATGGAATTATCGATGAGTGCATCCACTGCTTCCTGTAGAATTCTTTTTTCATTTCGGAGGATAACATCTGGAGCATTGATCTCTTTCAATTTCAAAAGACGGTTGTTACGGTTGATAACACGTCGATAGAGGTCATTGATATCAGACGTAGCATAGCGTCCACCCTCGAGAGCAACCATAGGACGAAGTGCTGGTGGAATAACTGGGATACGAGTGAGGAACATCCACTCTGGTCTGCTTCCAGATTTTATCATCGACTTTATAAGCGAAAGTCTCTTCGCTAGCTTTTCCCTGTCTAGAGATCCTGCTTGTTCTAGCTCCTTCTCTAGTTCTTCACAGAGTTTTTTCAAATCTGTCTTTTTTAATATTTCAAATATAGCTTCTGCTCCGATACCAGCTTCGAAGAGAGCTCCGTACTTCATAGAGTACTTGTGGTACTGCACTTCATCCATGACGAATCCTGCGGAAATACTCTCGATCTCCTTGCGAGCGTTGACTACGAGTTCTTTCAGAGCCTCTTTGGTCTTGTCATCCTGCGCCGCTTTTACTTTTGTTTTAAATTCTGAATCGAGCTCCTTCAAGAATTTCTGCTTCTCAACATCGAAAACTTTCGTGACTATGTATCCAGCGAAATAGACTACTTTCTCGAGATCTCCAGTAGACATACCCATGATAAGTCCTACACGTGAAGGCATGGATCGTAGGAACCAGATGTGTGATACAGGTGTGGCGAGCTCTATATGTCCCATTCGCTCACGTCGTACTATTGAGCGTGTGATCTCGACTCCACACTTCTCACAGACGATTCCCTTGTAACGTATTCCTCGGTATTTACCACAGTAACATTCATAATCTCTGTCAGGTCCAAAGATTTTCTCATCGAAAAGTCCGCTCTTTTCAGATCGTTGTGTTCGATAGTTTATAGTTTCGGGCTTTGTGATCTCACCGAAAGACCATTCGAGGATCTTATCAGGAGAAGCGACTCCGAGCTTTACGGCATCAAAATCAATTGGTTCGATATATTTTTTTGTGTTTATTGGTTGCATATATTTTTTGTTATTATTGATTTTGATAATTATTCGCCATCACTCTCTACCCCATTCTTCTTGATAAGTTCAACATCAAGTGCCAATCCTCTAAGAGATTTCAAGAGTACATTGAATGACGCTGGAAGATTCGGTTGCTTCAATCTCTCACCTTTAACAATAGAGTCGAATGCCTGCGATCGTCCTTGGATATCGTCTGACTTGATAGTCAAAATCTCTCGCAGTGTATACGCTGCACCATGTCCGAGAAGTGCCCAGACTTCCATTTCTCCGAATCTCTGTCCTCCACCTTGAGCTTTTCCTCCGAGTGGTTGCTGAGTAATGAGAGAGTAAGGACCGATAGATCGCATGTGGATCTTGTCCTCGACCATGTGGTGAAGCTTGAGAATGTACATGTATCCGACTGCGACTGGTTGGTCGAAGTATTCTCCAGTTCGTCCGTCGCGGAGCTTCATCTTTCCAGATGCATCGAATCCTGCTTTTACCAATTCTTCCTTTATTTCAACATCTGTAGCACCGGTAAATGGAGGAACGATAGCTTGATAGTTCAGTGTGTTCGCAGCAAGCCCTAGGTGTAGCTCGAAGATCTGTCCGAGGTTCATACGAGAAGGCACTCCGAGTGGTGTGAGGATCACATCCACAGGCTTACCATCTTCCATATATGGCATCTCTTCTTCTGGAAGAATACGTGAGATAACTCCTTTATTTCCATGGCGACCAGCGAGCTTGTCTCCGACAGAGACATTTCGGAGTTCTGCAACCTCTATATATATTTTCTTTATAATTCCAGATTCTAGCTTGTCTCCCTTTTCTCGTGAGAATATCTTTACAGAAATAATACGTCCTCTCTTTCCACCTTCCATTCTCTTTGAAGTATCTTTTACATCACGAGCTTTCTCACCGAAGATAGAACGTAGAAGTCTCTCTTCTGGAGTGAGTTGGGTCTCACCTTTTGGAGAAATTTTACCGACGAGGATATCGCCAGGACGAACCTCTGCACCGACTCTGACAATACCATCCTCTGCTAGATTCTTCAGTTTACCTTCACCGACGTTTGGAATATCACAAGTCGTAACTTCGGGACCAAGTTTCGTATCACGAACGTTTACCACGAATTCTTCGATATGTATTGAGCTAAATTTACTATTCTTTACAACTCTTTCTGAAAGAATGATGGCATCCTCGTAGTTGTTACCAGACCATGACATGAAGGCTACGAGCATATTTTGTCCAAGAGCGATCTCTCCACCGTCAGATGTGGAGGTATCTACCAGAACAGTTCCCTTTTTAACCTTGTCACCGAGATTGACGATAGGTCGCTGGTGGAATGCGGTGAATCCGTTTGTTCGAGAGAAGTGCACGAGGTTGTACTCATGCTTCTTACCCTTTTTACCTTCGAGAATTACTTTTTTTGAATCTAGATATGTGATCTCTCCATCTTCTGGAGCGACTACGATACGTCCTGTATCTAGAACTACTCTACTTTCAATACCCGTCGCAACTAGTGGAGATTCTGGGATAAGACAAGGAGTGGCTTGCTTCTGCATGTTCGAACCCATGAGTGCTCTGTTCGCATCGTCGTGGTTCAAGAATGGGATAAGAGAGGTTGCGATAGAGAAGGCTTGGTTTGCAGCCACGTCGATGTAGTCAACCTGATCCTTTTTTGCAAGACCTGGCTTTCCATTTAGACGGACTTCTACTTCATCCGCTGTGATCTTTCCAGATTCATCATATGGAATAGCGGCATGAGCGATACGATGGTTCTCTTCTTCTAGAGCATTGAGATATACGATCTCTTCAGTAACTTTTCCATTTTTCACTTTTGCATATGGAGTCTCGATCATTCCGAAGTCATTGATGCGGGCGAATAGAGAAAGGTGGAGAACAAGACCGATGTTCGGACCTTCTGGTGTGTGGATCGGACAGAGTCTACCGTAGTGAGATGGGTGGATATCACGAACTTCGAAGCCTGCTCTTTCTCGTGTGAGACCTCCGGGACCAAGAGCTGTGAGCAAACGTAGGTGTTCAAGCTCAGAGAGAACATTTTCCTGAAGCATGAATTGTGAGAGCTGGTTCGTAGTATAAAATTCTTTTATACGAGCTTGGAGAGGTCGAGGGAAAACGAAACTGACAGGTAGAGTCACATCGGGCTCTACGGTAGACATTTTATCTTGTATATTTCGCTTCATCTGTGTCATACCAACGCGGATTTTCTGTTGCAGGAGTTCACCTACATATCTTACACGTCGTGATCCGAGGTGGTCGATATCATCTTCTACTGCTTCTGGAGTATTATTCAAAAGTACAATGTGTGAAATAACTGTAGCGATATCATCTACAGATATTGTCTTTCTCTCGAGCTCCTTTTCATCCATCGATTTACCAAAACGCTTGTTGAAACGGAAACGTCCGACTGGAGAGATGTCGTATCGGTCTGATTTAAAGATACTACCTATGAACTCGCGAGCATTGTCGGCTGTGGCGAGGTCACCATCTCGAAGTCTCTTGTGGATCTCTATATATGCATCGTCGGTAGTTTTCGCATGATCTTTTGCAAGGGTGAGCTCTATCGCCTTTTTCGCCTCTGGATTACCAGAGAAAAGTGTCATGATAGCTTCGTTCGTCTGCGCACCGAGTATGCGTAGTAGAGATGTAATAGGAAACTTGCGCTTTCTGTCTATACGGGCATATATAGTGCCGTCAGAATCAGACTCTATCTCCATCCAAACCCCGCGATTAGGAATTATCTTTGCGCCAAAGAAGTTTTTACCCTTTAGCTCGTTCAGAGTGAAGAAAATACCGAAAGATCTAGCGAGTTGTGGCGCGATAACTCTCTCGATACCATTTATGATGAATGTTCCATGATCGGTCATCAATGGAAAGTCTGAGAGGAACATCTCTTGCTCCTTTACAGCATCGAGCATCTTGTTTTTCAATTTAACCTTCACCTTTATCTGACCTTCATATGAAAGCTTGTTGACCTTGGCATAGTGTTCGTCGTATTTAGGACGTGTTAGTTCAAAGCCAGTGAATGATAGCTCGAACTTTTTCTCTGCATAGTCGCGTATTGGAGAAAATTCTTTCAGTACTTCGCCAATACCAGTATCGATAACCCATTGGAAGGATTTGAACTGTGACTCTACCAAGTTCGGCATTGTCGTCAGAGATTTCTTGTATCGTCCGAAGTGTTTTTTCGTGATATGCATGGGTTTTAGGTATTTAAATTAATAATTCTCCAAAATGCAAAATAACGCTTGTCAATAGCGTTTTGTCTCCCTTTTATATATTAGTGGGTAGAGTTTGCAAGAGGAGGAAAAGGATTTGATCGCAAAAGGGTGCCAAAAACCTTATAATCCTTCACATTTTCAGTCATAACACAATCTTGCGAAGTTGGTGTCTAGACTATCAGATTAGAAAATAAAGTCAAGAGGTAACTAGCGTGATACACTGACTCCTTGTCGATCGATACTCACATGCGTCAATGCGTATAGTGCTTCTATTTTATCATCCACCTTTTCTAGATCAATCTTGACTGCGAGTCCCTCAGATGTCTCGACACTGAAATATTGGTCGAAAGCAAAGTTGCCCAGAGAATAATATATTTTCTTGCTATTGTATTCTTCTACATTCCCTATGACATGAGGGTGAGCTCCTATGACGACATCAGCCCCACTATCTATGAACTCATGTGCCCATTTTCTCATTTTTTCTGTCGGTTCTGCTTGATATTCTATTCCCCAATGTGGAGTAACGACGAGAAAATCTACTTCGGGACGTATGCGCTCGATCTCATTGAATACCTTTTCGAAATTTACATAAGTAAATTCATGGAAACCTACAAAACCGATCCTAATTCCATTTATATTTACAACCGTGCTCAATTCACTACTATTATTCGGATCACCGTAATACGACATGCCAGATCTCTTTATATATTCCTTCGTCATTTCGTATCCTTCTCTACCGAAGTTCATCGTGTGGTTGTTTGCGAGACCCAGAATATCGAAGCCAAGACTAGACATCTGTGGCGCCAAGGCTGGGTCAAAGGTGAACTTCAATTCCCCATTTTTCACATTTGCAGTCACTGATGGAAAAGTAGTGAATGGACCTTCCAGATTAGCCACTGCTAGATCCACATTACTTATGAGTTCTCTCACTCCGTCAAAAAATACATCGAAACCTATTTTATTAATATTATTTCTCACACTCCTATCTAGCATGATGTCACCGACCACGAGCACAGATACTTGAGGATTAGATTTGAGAAATGAGAAAGGTGAATTGAAATGTATTTCGGATGAGAAGGTAGAGGCATACCAGAGTATACCTCCTAGGATTATTAATATTATACTAACGCTTTTTATTTTTCCACTCATCTATGAGTTTATGATTACCTGATAGTAGTACCTTCGGTACTTTGTATTTCTTACCCATATATTCTACTACGTCTGGTCGAGTATAGACATCTGGAGAAGATGCTCGGCTTTCTTCTAGAGAATTGATATCTCCCAAGACTCCTTTTATCTGTCTTGAGATCGAGTCGATCAGAATCATAGCCGGCAATTCCCCACCGGTCAGCACAAAAGGCCCAACGGATATCTCTTCTACTTTAAAAACTTTCTTTACTCTCGCGTCTATACCCTCATAACGTCCACAGATGAAAATAATGTCAGAATATTTATGTGCGGTATTTTTTGCATAGTTGGTATCGAATTGTTTACCAGATGGAGTGAACCAGATTATTTTAACATTCTTCTTTTTTCCTTTTGCTTTCTGCACAGCTTTTATCACAGGCAAAGCTTCTATGACCATACCAGGTCCTCCACCGTATGGTTTGTCATCTACCCTGCGATCAGCGTAGCTAGTTCCTTTTGTAAAATCACGAGGGCTATAAAATTTTACTTTTATCTTCTTGTCTTCAATAGCGCGTTTTAAAATAGACTCATTTAAATATGAGGTAAAAGAATCGGGAAATAAGGAAATAATGTGGTAGGTCATTGGATTTCAGAGTAACATGAAAATAGGTTTAAGTAAATACTTGTCGGTAAATCAGCATATTTCTTGACAAACAAAAAACCGCTTGCGCGATTTCTGTTTTTACTCTTCTAAATTTTCTTTTATTAAATCCCCAACCCTGCCATTGCTTCATCTACTGTCTTCGAAGCTTTTTCCACAGGTTTCATTCCTCCTTCAGGCTCATTTATCTTGAGATTGACTCGAGAATTATTCTTCATACCTACTACGCGTAAAATAGTTCGGATAGCCTTGGCAGTATTGCCAGAACGTCCTATGACCTTTCCCATATCTGCTGCATTCACTTCGAGAGTCATGAGCACACCCATTTCATCTACTGTGCGAATTATTTTTACGTCGTTTGGGTTATCTACGAGGGCCTTAATTACATATTCTAAAAATTGCTGATCTGTTTGCATGTTCTTTCAATATAATCTGATAATGTCTGGGTACGGAATAATTGTACCTTTAGTGGGTACAAGAACAAAGCTCGGTTATGCACAGTCTAGGCTACAGGAGTAGCCTCTTCTACCTTCTCTACCTTAGGCGTTTCTTCTTTCTTCACTTCTTCTACAGGAGCTTTCTTCGTAGCTGTCTTTTTTGGCAGTGCATTTATCTTTTTACCTGTGATTACTTTCTTTGTAACGAGGAAATTGTGTACTGTGTCAGAAAGTTGCGCACCCTTGCTCATCCAGTGCTTGATCTCATCTACCTTGAACTGCTCTATCTTGTTCTCGCGTCTCGGATCGTATGAACCTAGAACCTCGAGATAGCGACCACTCTTGGTACTATTCTTCGAATCCGTGAGAACAAGCCGAAAAGTCGGCTCGTGTTTCCTTCCTACTCGCTGTAATCGTATCATTAACATGTGGGCATTATCCTACCAGAGCTGTCGCAAAAACGCAATATAGGGTATAGTATTCGCATGAAAGTGACTGGAAAGATCTCGACGATACGCAAAGGTATGGGTTTTGTAGCTGATCCTACTGACGAAGAGAACGATATCGTAATAGAGAATGATAAGCTAAATTTCGCTCTCAATGGGGACACTGTTGAGGTTGAGATTATCTCAAAAAAACCTGAAAAACTTGGTAAAGTAACCAAGGTTTTGGAGCGTGCACGTGCTACTTTCGTCGGTACTGTAGAAGAAAGAGATGGTAAAAAAGGTATCATCCCAGATGACAAAAAGATGTATGTGGACTTCATGCTTTCTCCAGATGAATCGGTGAAGGTAAAGGCCGGCGACAAGGTTCAAGTCTCTCTTGGTGATTGGTCAGATCCTCACAAGAATCCTTTTGGCAACATTCTGCGTGTCATAGGGCAAAAAGGTAACAACAATGCAGAAATGGAATCCATAGTTCTTGAAAAAGGATTCGAGTATGACTACCCTGTCGCAGTCGAGACCGAAGCGAAAGAAATAGAGAAGAATAAGGAAAAAATTATAAAAGAAGAAATACCTAAACGCAGAGATGTTCGAGATACTCTCACTTTTACCATCGATCCGTTCGATGCAAAGGATTTCGACGATGCTATCTCATTTAAAAAGCTAGACGATGGAAAATATGAGATAGGAGTCCACATCGCAGACGTCTCTCATTACGTTCAGGTTGGAACAGCTCTCGACAAGGAGGCTCTGAAGCGTGGTACATCTATATATCTTGTCGATCGCACTATCCCCATGCTTCCAGAAGTGCTGTCGAACGATGTCTGTAGTCTCAATCCTCACGAAGACAAGCTCTCATTCTCTGCGATTTTCATAATGAATGATAAAGCGGAAATATTGGAGAGATGGTTCGGTAGGACTGTCATGAACTCGACTCATAGATTCACCTACGAGAGTGCCCAAGAAACTCTAGATGCGAAGAAAGGTGAATACTATAATGAGCTTGATAAGTTGAATACCATCGCAAAGATTCTTCAAAAAGAAAAGTTCAGCGCAGGGGCAATAGAATTCGAACAAGAAGAGATAAAATTTAAACTTGATGAAAATGGAAAGCCTATCGGTGTATATAAAAAAGCTAGACTAGATACCCATAAGCTAGTTGAGGAATACATGTTGCTAGCGAATCGTGAAGTCGCCAAGTTCATATTCGACGATATCAAAAAGAAAGGTAAAAAAGATACGGGCTCGATATACCGCATCCATGATCTGCCAGATAAAGACCGTATGATCGACCTATCGAATTTTGTAAAAGCTCTTGGATATACATTGAAAACGAAGGAAGGAAAGGTCACAGCTCACGATATAAAAAGATTATTAAAAGAAATAGAAGGTACACCTCACCAAGCTCTCGTGAGTACCGCCATGATCCGTTCGATGCAGAAAGCTGTGTACTCTACGAAAAATATTGGTCACTTCGGTCTAGCTTTCGAATACTACACTCACTTCACTTCCCCTATTCGTCGCTATCCAGATCTATTGGTACATCGCATACTCGATAAACATCTGAAGCATCAGCCTTTCGGAGACAGAGATATCGTGGAGTTCCAGAAGATCGCAGAGCAGTCTACAGCTCGCGAGATAGATGCCGCAGATGCTGAACGTCAGTCGAAAAAATTGAAACAAGTAGAGTATATGTCAGACAAAATAGGTCAGAGTTTCGAAGGTACTATTTCTGGTGTCACAGAATGGGGTATCTATGTAGAAGAAATAGAAACGAAGTCAGAAGGTATGATCAAGTTGCGAGACCTAGGAAATGACTTCTATCAATTTGATAAAAAAACGTACTCGATAATAGGTCAGAAAACAAAAAAGAAATTTACTCTGGGAGATAAAATAAAGTTCAAAGTTTCAGCCGCGGATCTGGATAGAAAGACTTTAGACTTTTTACCGGTATAACTATTTCGCTACCTTTACCGCCTCTTCGAACTGTATCGATAATAGTTTCGACGCTCCATCATTTCCCATCGTCACCCCATATAGTACTCCTGCACGAGACATCGTCTCTCTATTATGTGTTATTAAAATCAATTGAGAATATTTCGAAAGATTGGCGATCATATCGCCGTACTTGCGAGAATTCGCTTCATCTAGTGCCGCATCTGTTTCGTCGAGAATGATAAAAGGAGGAGGATTCACTTGCGACACTGCAAACAGCAGAGCAATCGAAGTCAGGGCTCTTTCACCACCAGATAGCATCATGAGTCCCTTTACTTTTTTACGCGGTAGATTTACATTTATCTCTATTCCCTCTTCACCTTCTTCTTCGATCTCTGTCTCCATATCGGCATCATCACCGAGAACAGATGCGAGGTCTGTGTCCGATTTCTTCTTTCTCTTTTTCTCACGGATCACATTTAGCGATGCAGTACCCCCACCGAACATGAGCGAGAAGAATTCTTGGAATTGAGCATTTATTTTAAGTATGCCTTCTTTGAACTCAACATCGATACGCGCGTCGAGATCTGCGATGAGATTGTGGAGAGAAGTCCGAGAGGTTTCTAGATCTGTGAGTTCACGCGCTAGGAAAACATCGCGCTCCTCGACTTCCTTATGCTCTTTCAATATATCTAGGCTGTTTCCTGCACCAGAATCCTCTATTCTTATTTTTATCTTTTCTATAGATCTGAAACGGTCATGTTGAGCGGTGCGTGGCTCTTCGGATATAGCTAGATCCTTGTAATTCATCGACTCTCGACCCACGAGGACATAAGCGTCTTGCAGTTCCCTCTTGAACGCTTCATCTTCGATAAGGAACTTCTCTTCGCGTGAACGTATACTATTCATAATTCCCCTCAATTCGTTCTGTCTAGCGATGATCCTGAAGACGTTTTTCTCTGCATCTCTGTTAGAATCCTTTTCCTTTTCTATTTTCTGTCTCAAGGTATTGTATTCCAGAGTCTTTTCTTTTTCTTCTGCATCGATTTTTTTCAATGATGCTTCCAGACTAGATTTTTTGTTGGTCAACACGCTCAATTCTTTCTCCATCTCTTCTGTACTCTGAGATTCTTCTTTTCTCTTGTGAGTCGATATGAAATCTCGCAGAAGATTTTTTATCTCGATAAGACTCTCGAGAAGAGAGATTTTTTTGACCATCTCCTCTACATCCTTGAGATACACTGTCTTCGCCTCATCCCTGCTCTGTTTCTCCTTCTCTCTTGTGAGAGAACGCACTACAGCAGAGATCTCTCCTTCTATCATTCCTAGTTCTCGGACGATATGGTCTTTCTCTAGGCGTATCTTGTGCAGTTTCGATTCTAGAGATATGAGTTCGTCACTTTTGGCATCACGATTCTTCGAATCTTCTAGAGTCTTTCGAGCTTCTAGTATTTCTTTCTCTAGTATAGCTAGTTCTTTCGCTAGAGGTGCTTTTTCATGATCGATGCTAGCTTTCTCATGCTTCAGATATTCCTCTTCTCTTTTGAAATATTCTTTATAAAGTTGCTGTAGTTCATTGCGCATCTCTTGGACTCTCTCGACTTTTTCTACTTGTTTTTTTAGGAACTTGAGATGAGGAGCTATCTCTCGACGTAGAGATTCTACAGACTTCATATTCTCCAGAGTCTTTTCGAGCTTTCTCTGACTCTCTGTCTTTTTGTACTGATATATTTTCAAACCCAATGCATCCTCTACCATCTCCCTTCTTTCACGAATATTAGCGTTCAATATCCTATCCGCTTCTCCTTGCGAGATGATATGGTGACCAGAAGCGCCGATATGAGCACTCGCGAGCAACTCGACTATATCCTTCAATCTCGAGGGGCTATTATTTATAAAATACTCGTTGCTGTTATCTCTATGAACAACACGTTCTAGTACGACTTCATCGAAATCTATATTGATTATTCTCTTTGAGTTATCGAAAATTACTTTTACACCCGCTCTATTGACCCTAGCTCCTTCTCCTCCACCATTGAAAATGAGATCCTCTCCGCGTTTTCCACGCATCGACTTTATAGACTGCTCTCCGAGTACGAAACGGAATGCTTCTGCCACATTACTTTTACCAGAACCATTGGGACCGACGATAGAAGAAATGGGAGATGTAAAATTCAGTGTTGCTTTTTTTGCAAACGATTTGAAACCAGAGATCTCGAGTGACTTGAGATACATGCTGATATTTTAGCACAACTTCTACCAGCCTTTCACTTCGAGCGCTTTCTCCGCAGCTTTCTGTTCTGCCTCTTGCTTCGAAAGCCCACTACCTGTAGCTACCTGTACGTCTCCGATGAATACACCTAAGGTGAATATCTTGTTATGATCTGGCCCCGTCTCCTTCATAGTCTTGTACGATGGTGTCTGACCTGTCTCTTCTTGTGCGCGCTCTTGGAATCGACTCTTGGCATCTAGCCATAGCTTCTTTTCTACTATCTCATCGATATCTATGACTTCTAGTAGGTTCTGGGAAATAAAATTGGCAGAAGCGTCATATCCCTTGTCGAGATATATAGCTCCTATTATCGCCTCTACTGAGTCTGCCATGATGATGGAGCGAGCACGCCCAGTATCCTTCGACTCACCTTTCGACATGAGTAGATAGTCATTCACACCGAGAGTTGTGCCCACCCTAGAGAGACTATGTGTGTTTACGAGTGCAGAACGATATGATGTGAGATCCCCCTCATTCTTCTGTGGATATTTTCTATAGAGGTAACTGGTAATGACGAGTTCTAGGACAGCATCACCGAGGAATTCTAATCTCTCGTTATGCTCTAGTCCTGCACCTTTATTTTCATTTAGAAAAGACCTGTGGGTACAAGCTTGTCTGAGGAGGTTGATGTCATTGAACTCAACCTTCATTTTTTCTGAAAATTGTTTGAAATCTGGCATGTGTTTATTCTGAATCTTTACTTAAAAATGTTACGGACTTTGTGACGATAGGTAGGATGTCGTTGTAGAAATTGAGCTCTGCAATATCCGAAAGTTTGAACCACTTCGCATCATCAAGCCCTGGCTTGTCTGCTAGTTTTATCGTCTCAAATTTCGATTCTGCTAGGAAATAATGGACTTGCTTGCGAAGCTTACCCAGTTCTGGATCACTTGCTATGTACTCATTATTACCCAAGTCCTCTTTAATCTTTACATTGAGACCTATTTCCTCTTTTACTTTTGCAATAGTTCCTTCTTTTATATCCACACCAGCTGGTATCTTGCCTTTCGAAAGTGTCCAGTGGCCAAATATATCGTGGACGAAAGCTAGATAGATCTCATCTCCTTTTCTTGCGTATACCACCGCTCCTCCGAGGTTCTGCACTGGCATCTGCTCGTATGGTATGTCTTCTATTTTTTTCTTTTTTTTAGTTACTGCATCTTTACCCGGTTCACCAAGTTCTTTATACACAGAACCTAGTACACCGTTCACGAACTTTCCGCTATTCTCTCCACCAAATGTTTTTGCAAGCTCTATGGCTTCATTGATGGCAACTTTAGCAGGAACTTCTTCACGATCAGAAAAGAGTAATTCAAAAAGACCCATGCGCAAGACATTTCTATCTACGACTGATATTTTATCTAGAGGCCAGTCTGGAGCTGCTTTCTCTATTATCTTATCGAGATCTACTCGTTTCGCCAAGACATTTTCCAAGAGGTCTGATACGAACGAAGAGTCTCCCATACCTGGCGCGAATTCCTTTACGTTACGCAGTATGATATCTTTGACTTCTTTATCATGCTGACCTCGAAAGTCCCACTCGAAGAGTGATTGTAGTACTACTGAGCGAGATAGATGTCTGTTTGCCATGTTTACTCTTGTTATTTTTTGAAGAACTTACATTTTTTTTGAAACCTCACTTATCTTTCCATACTTCTACCTTTTCGCCATCGCCTCCTCTTTTCTCTTGTTTTTCGTGGCTTTGCGTGCGATGAGTGCGGTCATGTCTACCAGCTTTTTACCTCGGTAGGTTCCACAAGTCATGCAGAGAGTGTGGCGGAGGTGCATAGCAGAACAGTTACTACACTTCGAAAGACGCACATCATCTAGAGCGTGGTGTGATCTTCGATTGTCTCGGTGGGCTCGTGTGGCCCGCATTCGGTTAACCATAGTAGCTATATACTAGCGTAAAGAGATATTTTTGGCAAGGTATTGTTGACAATCTAACTATTTCTAGTAGTGTTTCAGTATACAAAACACTGTTCTTCTTTAAAACATGAAAAAGCCTCAAAAAACAAGCGGACTGAGGATTGCACAAGAACTTGATGTGGTGTCGCCAAGAGCACTTCAGCAAGAATTCCCCATCACTTCCATTGCACGAAAATGTGTTGAGGATGGGAGAAAATCTCTCAATGCAATCTTAAGTGGAGTAGAGCGTCGGACCATTATTATGTGTGGTCCATGCTCCGTCCATAGCTACTATGAAGCACTCGAGTACGCGTTACTCTTGAAAAAACTCGAGCAAGTGGTTCAAGACAAGATCCTTATCATCATGCGTGTGTATTTCGAGAAACCACGTACTACAATTGGTTGGAAAGGTCTCATCGTAGACCCAGATCTAAATGGAAAAGAAGATTTGAATCGCGGTCTTTCATTGGCGCGAAAAACACTTCTTTCGATCAACGGTATTGGTCTACCAACGGTAACGGAGTTCCTCGGACCGATCATTCCAAGGTACATTTCGGACCTTATTACTACGGGCACTATTGGTGCTCGCACAACCGAATCGCAGACTCATCGAGAAATGGCAAGTGGTCTCTCGATGCCGATTGGCTTCAAGAATGGAACTGATGGCAGTGTGATAAATGCTCTCAACGCGTGTCTCACAGCAAAAGTCCCGCACTCCTTTCTTGGGATTGATATGAATGGTCAGCTGAAGGTGATCCAAACAACAGGAAATCCCGACGGATATCTTGTCCTTCGTGGTGGAAAAAATGGAACAAACTACGACAAGGAATCGGTCGAAAAAGCACTCCATGAAATCAAGCAGAGAAACCTGGGTGTGAGGATTGTCGTCGATTGCTCACACGAAAATTCTGGCAAAAAACACGTCAATCAGAAAATCGCATTCCATTCTGTGCTTGAGCAGATTACATCTGGAGAAAGTCGTCTTGCTGGAATGATGCTTGAAAGTAATCTTTTGCCAGGTAGACAAGACATCCACCCGAACACACCTCTTCAGCACGGAGTTTCTGTTACTGATGAATGCATGGGTTGGGATGAAACTGAATCCCTGATTCTCGACGCTCACTCGAGACTTTATTAGTAATTCCCAAACGACAACACCCCGCGACCTGTCACACAGGCCGCGGATTTTTTCGTCTTATAAAAGACCGTCTATGTAACACATGTAATCCAGCTCTCTCTATAGCCTCATAATGCGCCTTTGTGCCATACCCTTTATGTACTTCGAATCCATATTCAGGATACTTTTTTCCGAGCAATTTCATCTTCCGGTCACGTTGTACTTTCGCGCATATCGAAGCGAGGGCTATCACAGTTTCTTTTACATCACCTTTTATTATAGTTTTTTGATGTATATATTCTGGAGGCGCTTTTAGACCACCATCGAGTAGGACGGTGCATTTTTGTGGATTGATTTTTAATTTTTTAAGAGAGGTTTCTAGACATTTTTTAATTGCAAACGAGAGTCCTTTCGAGTCAATAATTTTTTCACTTTGAAATGATACGTGGAAGTCTATATGTCCTGCTTTTTTAATTTCAAGAATTTTCGCATACCATTCTTCCCTTTTTTCTTCGGATAGTTGTTTGGATTCTTTTACACCTCTGAAAAGTTTCTTTGCAGTAGGGGTTAAAAATACGAAAGCGCCGACAGCGACAGGTCCAGCTATAGGTCCACGACCGACTTCGTCGATACCGATGAGAAATTTCATACCACCAGTTTATCACACTACAAAAACAGTAGATTGCGATCCGACTCGAGCTCCTCATCTTCCTCCTCGATAGGTGTTGATGCGAGCTGTACCATTCTTTTTCCATATTTCTGTTCGAGCGCATCGATCCTCTTGTGCACCTCTTCAAATTTCCCTGCTCGCACACCTTCACCGAAGAGATCCGTTTGTAAAGCCTTCCTTGGCGTGAGTCCATGAAGTCCCACACCTGCAGTGCGGTAGAGGGTGCCTTTCGCGTGGATGATGTCGAACTCTCGCCGTGCAAGTGAAAGGAGGATCTCGGGAGCGTTCGTGGGAAATGGGAGCTTCACTTCTCTTTTCGCATAGTGGAAATCCCGAGTCTTCAGGAAAATAGATGCACTGCGCGGGATGAGGCCGTAGCGACGCGCTTTCCCACAGGCATCTTCCATGTGTTTTGAAATCTGAGAAAAGAGAAAGGTCTTGTCGTTCGTCGAAGGATGAAAGGTCCGAGTCTTTTGGATCGATGAATAGAGGGTTTTGGGCTTGGGGTCGAGCTCGAGGACAGAATGTGCGTTGAGCTCACTCCAGATCATCCGGTATGGCTTCTCGAGTTCTTCGATCCATTCGCGTGGTCGCAGAGCGAAGTCTCCCGCCGTCACTATTCCCATTTTCTTGAGTCGTGCCGAAGTCTGCCCGCCGATTCCCCAGACTTTTTCTATAGGCACTTGTGCAAGGAATTCTGGAGCGGTCTCTGTGGTGATGACGGTGAGGCCATTGGGCTTCTTCCATTTCGAAGCTACTTTGGCTAGGCACTTGGTCGGTGCTACTCCCACCGAGATGGAGAGGTCGAGCTCGGTCGTCACTTCGTGCTTTATCCTTTCCGCGATTTCCCGATAGGACATCTTGAGTGGCTTGTCGAGGCCTGTGAGGTCTGCAAAGCATTCGTCGATACTGTATTCCTCCACGTCATCTGCATAGCGCCTCACGATGTCGATCATAAGGCCCGAGTAGCGGACGTATGCAGGATAGTCGCCAGGCATGACGATGACCTTGGGGAACTTCTTGCGGAGCTGGAAGATCGGCATACCACGAGGGATGCCTAGGGCTTTGGCTTCGTAGCTCGCAGCTGTGACAATGCCCCGATCGGAGCCGGTGACAACAGGAAGACCACGGAGTTTCGGATTTTTGGCAACTTCGACAGCGACGAAGAAAGAGTCACCGTCGAGGTGGAAGAAGCAAGAAGGGCGAGAGTTGAAGTTGTTAGGAGAGAAGAAGCTTGGAGTGTAATTATAAGCGCATACGAGTGAAATGAGCAAGCAAAACTATGAGCAACACTGACAACTCACCAAAACTACTGGGCTGATACTTACCCCACACTTTCATTTGTAGGGGCCCTTTGGAAAAACTTTGTGCGGGGCAATGTGTTAAATATTATTTTTCATCCACTCCGTCACTTCCTTATTTACATTATAGGTACCCCAATTACCGGACATCTCGACAACGATCAGTTTATCATTTGAATCCAAGACTGTCTTTATTTCATCTCTAATTATCATAGCATCCTTATCTGACTTGATTATCCACACAGATTTAACTGGCCTTGCCCATGTTACATATAAAGATTTTAGACGCTCAGAGAGCCTTACATAGTCTGAGTGAGTCTCCGGAACCCCGAGGTCGTATGATATTAAAAATGTTTTCATAATTATTTTTTATTTATATTACTCTCCTCTAATACCGGGTCACTTGTTTTGTTATCATCAGTGACTACAGGCGAGTTTACACTTACCACACTCAATGGGAAACTGGAAACTATATCTTTCAGACGCTTATTTTCGCTATTCAGGATATTGATTAATTTCTGACTCTGTTCAGTAGATCTCTTCCAATCACCTAAGGTTTCGAATGCAAGTTTTTTGTATTCCTCTCCTGTTCCTCTTGCTTTTTTAATTTCAGTTTCCTTATTCGTAATTTCTAGGTTTAATTTAGCCGTCTCCTCTTTTCTTTTTTCTTCATTCGCCTTATCTAATAACCTGTTATTTACCTCCTCAAGGATCACTTCATCAATGTGTTTAAGGTTGCCTTTTAGACCGAAAAAATTAAACTCTTCCATTGAAAAAAAGAGGTAAGTAAAGACTTTTTTAAAGAAAAACAATGTCGTTAATGTTGCAAATGGCCAAATAATAATTTCAATAAATTTCAGAAAGTCTAGCTTAAA
>CAYGFL010000004.1:0-828 GCA_964349165.1 uncultured Candidatus Saccharibacteria bacterium | reverse complement strand
GGTCGGAACTACCAAAGTAAGTATTAATAGAGAAAAGGGGGCCAACCACATAAACCAGCTCCCTGATATTTTAAAAAGATTTTTTATCTGGCTCAAAAAAGAATTATACATTTGATTATATTTTTTATTTCGATCAATTATCCTCTATCAGTCTCTTTATTTCGACTATAATATCATCCGCATCTTTCTTCCTCTTACCATATTCCACATGATCAATCCCAAATTTTGACGAATTAGTATGTAGAATAAGAGTTCCGAAATGTTGTAATTGGGAGCTTAGGCCATTTAATTTTGCTGTAATCTTCAAAGAGGTGGCTTGCCTTGATAATGCTTCCTCTGATTTTTCCTGAGCTTCGGCAGTTCGTTTCAGTTCTTTTCGTGTAAGTTCAAGCTCCTTTCTTTGCAGATGAAGTTCTTCCCTCTGAAGAAAAATAGTATAGATAATTCCCAAAAATGCTAATCCTGAGAAAAAGGTATTTAGTCCTCCAAACATGTCTCCAAATTGACTACTCTCCGCCCACCCTGGGAGGAAATATCGCACTAAGAAAAAGTAGACCAAGAAAATTGCTATGAAAAATATAATAAATGTTAAGCTTTTTTTCATACGTTTACTTCAATTACCACCATTAGATCATTTTACACTTTGGTAGTTGTTTTTTATTACTTAATGCTATCACCTACCTACAATTTAATAAAGCACTAAAACACTCTCTTTCCCTCCTCCTTTAATCGATTTCTGAGCTTATCCCACTCAGGCACCACCTTCTCCACCAAATCCCAAAATTTCTTCGAGTGATTAAACTCTCCTAGATGACATAACTCATGTAC
>CAYGFL010000003.1:0-36121 GCA_964349165.1 uncultured Candidatus Saccharibacteria bacterium | reverse complement strand
AATATATTAATTAATGAGAGTATTCATATATAGCTATAATATAGCTTATTTATGTGCATTTATTCTCTTTATTACCGTTATTGATCTTATCTTATATAATCGATAGTGATTTGTAGAAAATGTTTGCTATTTTTAGATACTATATAAACCTTACTAATGTGGATAAGTCATTACTAATTTATATAGCTAATGTTATAATGTCTATTAAGGTTTAATAATAAGTAGTAATACTCTATTTTATGGAAAAAAAATATATAAATATCAAACAAGCAGCTAAAATTCTTGGTGTTTCAAATCTCACTCTTCGTAACTGGGACAACAGTGGTAAGTTCCCAGCTGGTAGACACCCTATCAGCAACTACAGGGTCTATAGGGTTGAAGACTTGGAGGAGCTACTTATAGAGATTGAGCTTAGTAGGGGTAATAAAAGACCGACAAAGGGAGAGGTGAAAAAACTAGTAGTGAAGCATTTGGAGGACGAGGAAAGTTAACATAGTGGGAGTAGTAGTATTTTTAATATATTAGGTAAAAAAGGGCCTCCGTCAGAATTGAATCTTCTGTACGGAGGTCTCCTTTGTGATTGGGCTACAATCATGCATTTTGAGTCGATTGTTCAAGTGACACTGCCAAAAAAGCATTGCCCAAAAAAAATCCCGATGTACGTATTGCGCAATTGACCTTCACTTTTGTTCCAGTAGGAAAAAATGGAACATTTTCTACCGGAACTCTCACACTTACGGAATCAGGTATGGGCCATCCCTCTTCGAGATTCCGGCATGAATTCAGTTCTGATTCATCGAATCGAACCTCGACATAGCCATCACACCTTGCCGTAAACCACATGGATTTTTTCTTGGTAGTTGTTCCTGCCACTGTTCCGCTGATTGCGAGATGCGTTGTACCACCCGAGTATTGAAGTGATTGAATTGTACTGTGTGTCATGGTCTGTATTCTTTATTTTTTGCATTACTTAAACAGGTTCACTGGATCCTGCTCCGCGTGATACTCTATCCTATATTTTATTTTAAGTACAGTCCCCCACCCTATTACCCTATCACCTCAACTATTATCTTTTTTAGCACTTCTGGATTAGCAGATCCTTTTGTTACTTTCATACCTTGTCCGACGAAAAACATGAGCGCTGCGGATTTTCCTTTTTTATAATCTTCGACTACGTTTGGATTTACTTTTACTATCTCCTCAACTATTTTCTTTAGTTCTCCTTCATCACTCTTCTGCATTAGTCCATGCACCTCTGCCA
Organism: uncultured Candidatus Saccharibacteria bacterium; assembly: GCA_964349165.1. Lineage (GTDB taxonomy): Bacteria > Patescibacteriota > Minisyncoccia > Phycocordibacterales > PALSA-1337 > CAIOGI01. The sequence continues at coordinate 34,860 of CAYGFL010000003.1, read as the reverse complement.
ATTTTTCTGGATCGCTATCTTCCTCTACGAGTAGAACAAGTATATCCTTGGCACCACGAGAAGATATTTTCTTTTCGTCAATCATAGTAAGAAGTTTCGAGAAGTTTTTCGGTGACACAGAGTCGATTGGTTTACTTTCTTTTTTAAGTAATCCTGTGTAGTCAGTGAGGATATAGTTCATAGCAAGTTTTGCAATCCTTTCATTACCATCTATTACAGATTCGAAGTATTTGCTCATCTCTCTATTTTCTACGAACATCGCCACCTCTTTATCGGTCATTTTAAAATCTTTCTGCAGACGATCCCTCTTGTCCCATGGGAGCTCTCCAACTTCTTTCATTAATAAGTCCTTAGAAAATTCTTTTACTTCACTTATCTTGAGTTTTGGAATGTCTGGATCTGGAAAATATCTGTAGTCGTGAGAGTTCTCTTTTGTCCTTTGAGAATATGTCTCTCCAGAATTTTCATCCCATCCACGAGTCTCCTGTATTACTTTTTCACCTTTATCTAAAATTTTAGTCTGTCTCACGATCTCATATGCAATAGCTTTTTCAACCACCTTGAAAGAGTTCAGGTTTTTTATCTCTGTTTTTGTACCGAACTTTTTAGCCTTTGTATCTTCTTCACTAGCAATAGATATGTTCGCCTCGACTCGCATTTCACCTTTTTCCATATTGGCATCCCCTGCCCCAGTGTACTGTAGTAGTAATTGTAGTTCTTTTGCAAAAGTCACGGCAGTCTCTGCGTCATGTATCACTGGTTCAGTGACAAGCTCCATAAGTGGTACACCAGCTCTATTAAAGTTTATTAAGCTCTTGTCATGTGTATCGTGGGTAGACTGCGCTGTATCCTCTTCTAGATGTATGCGAGTCAATTTTACACCCCTCAATTCCCCACTAGTTACTAGAGGGTACTTATACTGGCTGATCTGGTACCCCTTTGGAATATCTGGGTAAAAATAGTTCTTTCTATCCCACTCGGTAAAATCTGCGATATTACCACCTATCGCATAGCCTATTTTCAATACATGCTTTATCGCCTCTTTATTGAGAACTGGCAAAGTCCCTGGATGACCTAGGCAGATCGGGCATACATTAGTATTGGGCTTGTCTTCATCTGGATCATTTTTACAAGCACAAAACATCTTGGAAGATGTTTTGAGTTCTGCATGTATCTCTAACCCTATGGTTGCGACGTATTTATCGCCTGTTTTCATATCCCTATAGTACTATTTCCTCAACCTTTTCACAATCTCATCCAAAACCTTTTTTACTGATTTATCATCTAAAATAGTCACTTGTAATATATCCTTATTAAATTTTGAGAGTTTCTTTTCTGCGCTCTTAGAAATCTTTTCGTCTACAGCATCTGTTTTCGTGAGAATAATAGTCTCTTCTTTTTCATCTAGACCCTGACCATATTGCGCGAGCTCTCCGCGAATAGTTTTGTAAACTTCTAAAATATTTTCATTCTCTAGAGAGATGAGATGGAATAGTCTTTTTGTTCTTTTCACATGACGGAGAAATTTATGACCTAGCCCCTTACCCTCTGATGCTCCTTCTATGAGTCCTGGAATATCTGCGAGAAGATACCCATCTGGTAGCGCGCCGAGATTCGGTTCGAGAGTCGTGAAAGCATAACTACCAACTTGTGCGTTGGCATTTGTCAGAGCATTCAAAAGTGAAGACTTGCCAGCATTCGGTAGACCGATGAGACCGCCATCTGCCACGAGCTCTAGTTCGATATGGAAATCCGCCTCTTCACCTTCTTTACCTCCTGTCGATTCCATGGGGGTAGTGTTCGTAGATGCCTTGAAATGTTCATTGCCGAGACCTCCTTTTCCACCCTTGAGAATCAGTACGGTCTCTCCGTCTTCTAGAAGATTCGCGCTTCTTTCGGTCTTTGCATTGGTGATAATGGCTCCTATGGGCAGGTCTATGGTGAGATCTTTACCATCCCTGCCATGCATACTTTTCTTCATACCAGAGACTCCATTTTCAGCAGTGAATTCTTTTGTATTTTTATATCTATTTAATATTGACAGATCTCGTATTGCACGAACATACACATCTCCTCCTTTGCCTCCGTTACCACCAGAAGCTCCAGCGAACTCTTTACCTTTCTCATGTAGCCAACGCACAACACCATCACCGCCGTTGCCGGCTTTGATATGTATAGTCAATTCATCGATGAAAGCCATAGTTAGATGAGTCTAGCACAAAGCTCCTACAAAGTCCTCTTTGATGTTTTATATATCTCTAGCAGCGCGAAGAGGAAAGCTAGAACAAGAGGACCTAGTATGAATCCTATAAGTCCGAAGAAAGTTAGTCCGCCAAGTACAGAGAGAAGTATCATGAAAGGGTGAATCTTTATACCTTTATTTACGAGTACTGGTCCAAGAAGATTATCGATAAGTCCTACAGCGAGGAGACCCCAGATCAGAAGTCCTAGAGCATATCCGGTCGATCCAGTGAAAAATAGGTAGAGTATACCCGGCACTATAACTAGAGATGTGCCGACTCCTGGTATGAGAGCTGCGACTGCTGCCACACTTCCCCACACTGTATAGTCTGGTACGTGGAAAAGAGCGAAGCCGATACCAGTGAGAACTCCTTGTATGACACTGACGATGAGACTTCCACCAACTATAGAATATACAGCTCTCTCAAGTTTTTGAAAAATATGTTCGTCGTCTCTATCTAGTAGTGGAGATACAGCAATGATCTGTTTTTTGAATTCCTTGCCATCGCGCAAGAAGTAAAATAGAGCGAAAAATGTAACGAATATACCTAGAAGAACTTTACCCAACCCAGTGAACAATGTGTCGACATGTCCAAACGCCCACTCTAGTCCTTGCTGTAGATAGTCTGTCACGCTAAATGAATCAAAAGAAACAGAAGGATAAATATTGAAAAACATTCTAGATAAAGTATCAGAAAGTGAGTTCAGTAGAGTAATCACAGAAGACCTCGAACCTTCTTCGGTCAAGAAGTAGTACATGTCTTGGATTTCCGCATACATCTTCGTAACGACGAAAAATCCTGGTATGAGGACAAGTATGACAACAAGTAGCAGAGTAGCTAGAGCTGCCATAGTGCTCTTTTCTTTTGATTTAAAGAAAGTTCTTAGGATCAATCTATATACAGGACCGAATATGACCGCTAGAGATACCGCGAGTACAAGCGGAGTTAAAAATGGAATAAATATAATAATGGTCAAAATAGCCATCACTATCAAAAGTCCACTAAAAAAATGATTTGATGAAGAAGTATTCATGTAGCAATTGTATCAGATGGTGTGTTTTGGTTCAATCACCGTCCTTTTTTATTTATCTTTATAAAGGCTACCTGATCTATCATATGCCTCTTCTTCATACTTATTTTTTCTATAACCAACTCTTATAAACTCAATATAATACAAGATAGGATGTATGAGTGGAATTCTTTGATATTGTTCAACATGAACAAGTTCATGTTCAAGATCTTTATCTTGCACGTTTGGCCCAAGTAAAATCACGTGCCCTATTGTCATTGCTCTAGCATTCTTCATATACCCAATAGTCCACCAGAAACTTTTAACATTGAAAATGATGGCTCTCGGATATTTATTAATTTTTATCTTAGTGGGTATTGAGATCAGAGAGACCATTAACCCAATAATCGTGTATGGAATGTTTAAAATAAATCCGAGCATTTCTTTTTTATATCTCTTTTAAGATCTTTAGAAAAAATTCTTTATCTTTTTGATGAGTTAGCAGTTCGACGACTTTATCTTTAGCTACCCACCTAGCTTCTGGATTATGTGGATCAATTGGTTTGAGTACAGTCTGATCTGTTTTAAACAAAAACATAATCATCGTCTTTAATTTTGTCTTATCTTCTCCACCACCCATACCAATTCGATATCTGGAATATCTTCCTAGATCTCTTATATACTCAAGATGAGTAATTCCGGATTCCTCTTGTATTTCTCTTTTTGCCGCTTCCATTTCTTTTTCCCCATCTTCTATATGGCCTTTAGGTAGTGACCACGAAGGTCCTTGTTGCTGACTCACCACCAAAACTTCACCTTTATTATTAAGGACTACCCCTCCTGCACTTTGTGTTTCAGTTACTTTATTGTCCATGACACTTTTTATATTTCTTTCCATATTAGTCCTATTGGATTAAAGAACTTGCGTGTAAATTCTACTACATCATCTACAGAATATGCCTTGCAACTATAAATATCTACAGTAAATAATGGTGGTTTCGTCGGATAACTGTAGAAATGCACCCCTGAAGACGTCCAGTTGATGTAGGCAGCTGAACCGTTTTCGTGTTCAGTAAATGTAACGGGGGTTCCAGCTATTTTCATTTTTGCCACACCAGCCAATGCAATAAGATACGATTCCATTTGTGATTCAGACACAATTCTTTCTGTAGTACCCTCAATAACTAGTCTTTGCCTGAGTATTTTTGGTGCTAAATTTTTCCACATATATTTATTGTCCATGGCACTTTTTATATTTCTTTCCATGTCCGCAAGAAATCCCGATAACATTTCTTGCACAAATGAAATTTTTTAACACGGCTTTTCTTGTCTGGGGGGCTTAATAAAATTCCTCCAAATTCCTTTAGTTCTTTTTTACATTTGTCACATTGTGGTTTTATCGACATATTATTGTCCATGACACTTTTTATACTTCTTCCCCGATCCACATGGGCAAGGATCATTACGCCCTACTTCTGGAGTCTTCGTCACTACTCCGCTTCTATTATCCCCATCACCAGATCCTATAGTCTGCGCTTGATCGTGTACTTCTTGAAGTTTGACAACTTCTGGAGTTATCACTCCGCCGGCGACATGTGGCAGAAGATTTATAATCTGTGCATCTATAGCTCCCTGCATCTCTCGGAAAAGTCGTAGACCTTCTTTTTTGTATTCTACTAGAGGATCTCTCTGACCATAAGCTCGGAGATTCACACTGGAGCGAGTATAATCCATTACTTCTAGATGCTCGACCCAATACATATCTATGGCTTGCAACATCAGTTGGCGCACAACAACAAAGAAACGTTCACGACCGACAGTAGCAATCTTGTCAGAAACTATTTTCTTAATTTCCTCTCTATCACCGACAACTTCCATGAGTTTCGCTTCTATATCATCTGGATTGCCAAGGAGAATCTTGCGACGACGATCATATATAGTCTTCCTCTGTTGATTGAGAATATCGTCATATTCCAAGATATGCTTGCGCGAATCGAAGTTGAATCCTTCGATTTTCATCTGGGCACTCTCTAGAGATTTTGTAATGATGCGGTTCTCTATGGCTTCATCTTCTGCAACACCGAGCTTACCCATGAGACCCTTTACTCTGTCTCCAGCGAAGACACGCATAAGTGAATCCTCGAGTGATACGAAGAATTGTGTAGCTCCTGGATCTCCTTGTCTTCCCGCTCTTCCTCGAAGCTGGTTGTCTATGCGACGAGCTTCATGTCGCTCCGTTCCAAGGACGAAAAGTCCTCCGATACTTTTTACTTCCTCATACATCTCTTTACTACCAGGATTTCCACCGAGCTTTATATCGACTCCGCGACCTGCCATGTTCGTAGCGATAGTGACTCCACCTTTTTTACCTGCTTGAGCGATGATCTCTCCTTCTCTCTCATGATTCTTTGCATTCAAAATCTCATGTGGAACTCCCTCGGCTTTCAAGAATTGCGACAATACTTCATTTTTTTCTATAGATACAGTACCGATGAGGACTGGTTGACCTCTTTGATTTAGTTCTTTTACTTTTCTACTTATAGCTTTGAGTTTACCCATCTCTGTTTGAAAGATGAGATCGTTGTGATCTGCACGTGTGATCGCCTTGTTGGTAGGAACGATGATAGTGTCGAGACCATAGACCTTGTAGAACTCTTCACTAGAAGTCGCAGCCGTACCTGTCATTCCAGAAAGTTTTTTGTATAGTCTAAAATAGTTCTGGAATGTAATGGATGCAAATGTTCTGGATTCTTTTTGTATAGTAACTCCCTCTTTCGCTTCTATAGCCTGATGTAAACCTTCAGACCATCTGCGACCTGGCTGTAGTCGTCCTGTAAATTCATCTACTATAACTATCTCATTATTCTTAACGACATATTCTTTATTAACATGAAAAATAGCTTTTGCACGAACTGCGGTCTCTAGATGGTGAACGTATTTTATTCCCTTTTCAGTATATATATTTCCAATACCGAGTTTCTTCTCAACTTTTTCAATACCCTGTGGAGTGAGTGCGATACTCTTGTGCTTCTCTTCTTTGGTATAATCTTCTCCTTCAATCAGACCATCGGCGATACCTGCGAAAACTGTATAAAGATTTTCTGAATCTACAGTTGGTGATGAAATAATGAGTGGCGTACGCGCTTCGTCTATGAGTATAGAGTCTATCTCGTCGACGATAGCATAATTGAATTCCCTCTGTCGAAGATTTTTCTCTTCATACTCTAGATTGTCACGGAGATAGTCGAAGCCGAACTCATTATTGGTTCCATATGTGATATCTGCAGCATAGGCTTCACGTCGAGTCACTGGACGGAGGAATTCATGGACTACATGGAATGCACCTTTTTCATCACGTTCACTATCTAGTTGCTTCATGGAAGCATCGTAAATAAAAGAAGACTCATGATTTATAACTCCAGTAGAAAGTCCAAGTGCCGAATATATCTGACCCATCCACACAGCGTCACGACGAGATAGATAGTCATTGACTGTGATGATGTGTACACCTTTTCCTGTGAGTGCATTGAGATATGCGGGCAAGGTTGCGACTAGAGTCTTACCTTCTCCAGTCCTCATCTCTGCGATATTTCCATCATTAAGTATTGCTCCACCTATGAGCTGTACATCGAAATGTCGCTGTCCGAGAGTCCTTTTAGACGCTTCTCGTACTAGAGCGAAGGCTTCAGGCATGATTCCCTCGAGTGTTTCCCCTTTTGTAAGCCTAGATTGAAACTCTTTGGTCTTATCCTTTAGTCCATCATCTGACAGACTGGATATAGCCATCTCGAAAGAATTGGCCTTTGATACCAAGGGATTATAGGCTTTTAGAGCTTTCTTATTTGGGTCGCCAAAGATGTTTTTTAGTACAAAAGCCATAGTCGACCTACTTTATCATATTTTGCATAAAAAAACAGCACCTCTTTTTTAAAGTGACGCTGTTTTTTTAGAAACTATCTTCGAGACTTCTTCGAACCCTTTCGCTTTTTTGAAGTCTTCTTCGCTGTCTTTCTTTTTTTTGCTGCCATATAGTTTGGTATTGAAATTCTTATTGAGATCCTGCTTCTAACGAAGCATGTGAGTTACGACTTTACTCACAATACTTATCTACATTATGAAGCAAATAAAATTTATTACAATAGTTTTTTTATAAAAAGGTGGATAACTTTTTATACAAACTGAACTTCTTCTTCAATTTGAATTCCTGTTTTTTCTTTTACTATATTTTTTATCTCTTGTGCAAAAAAAATAATTTCTGTAGCTGTCGCGTTTCCATTATTCACGATTACTAGCGCCTGATTTTTATATGTTCCGACATTTCCCTTCGAGACCCCCTTGTATCCACACACTTTATCGATAATCCAAGCCAAGGAAATCTTCACATAAGTGTCATCTACCGGATATATTGGTAGACCTGGGTGTATCTTCTCGAGAGCATTGGCTTGCCCATGGGTAATAATGGGATTTTTGAAAAAAGAACCTGCAGTACCTATCTGTCGCACATCTGGAAGTTTGTTCGTACGAATATCGACGACAGCATTTCTTACATCTGACAATGTTGGTTCCATAATATTTCTTTTCTCAAAATATTCCTTGAGGTCCTTGTAACCAGTATTTACCTGTCCATCTTTCTTTAGCGAAAAGGTAGTAGAGACAATCGCATAGCGATCGACTTCTCTTTTAAAAAGACTGTTCCTGTATTCAAATTTGCAATCAGAGTTACTAAAGTCATGGAAGGACTCATCTTGTATATCGAAAATCCTAACTGACTCTATGGTATCCTTGACCTCACTTCCATATGCCCCAATGTTTTGTACTGGTACCGCACCAACAGTTCCAGGAATCAAGGAAAGATTTTCGACTCCATATAATCCCTTTTCTACACAGAGCCCTACAAATTCATCCCAGTTCTCCCCTGCTTTAACTATCACTCTAGTAGTTCCATTTTCATCTTCAATAAATTCCATCCCCTTAATTTCCATTTTAATAACCAACCCTTCGAAACCATTATCAGAAATTAAAATGTTCGATCCTCCACCCAGAACGAAAACCTCGAGATTGTTAGCCTTTGCGAATGATACTGCTTCCACGAGCTCATCTTCGTTTGTTACAACACAAAAAAACTGGGCATTCCCCCCAATTCTAAAAGTTGTAAATTCTTTTAAACTTTTATTCTTTTCTATTAACAAGTTGGTATCTGATAAAATTCGCTCTGTGATTGCGCCAAATATTGGCGACGGGTGTTAGCTCCAAATATAATGTTTAAATTAAATGTGAGTACAGCCGCCGCCAGCACTTGGTACAATCTGGGTTTATTTTAACACAATTTAATATACATATAAAACACGAATGAAAACACAAAATCCTGCCGAGACAGGACCTTATGTAAACATTTATTTGGAACTAACAGATTTCGACATGAGTCGAAGCACTCACACCCCCACATTATATACCCTATCAATACTTATGTGCAACACTCGACCTACTTCTTGCCAGCCCTCACATCCTTTATCGCTTGCTCTATCTGATCTTTTACTTGTGGAAATTTGGTCTTCATACTTTCTAGAAGCGATATGGCTAGAGACAATTGACCATTTTCGACATACGCCGCAGCGAGGTTTCCGTAGAATGCTATGTTTGTTGGCTCTTTCTCTATCAATATTTTGTAGCCATCTATCACTTTTTGATATTGTTTTAATCTTACGTATACACCGAGTATTCTGTCATCGTATTTAATATCTGGATTGTTTTTCATAATTTCTTGGGCCTTCGACTCTTGTCCAGTGAGGATGAGCGAGGCTACATATGCAATCCTAGCAGTCTTATTCTCCGGAGCATCATTGTATGCATTCTCTAGTAAAATGGCTCCTTCTTTTTCTTTTCCAGAATTCAGATAGTTTGTTGCAAGCTCGAAAGAAATAGTTTGTTTGGTTGGAGAAAGTTCATGAGCCTTTTCGAGAAGTGGTCTCCCTGTATTCCAATCACCTATGTTGTTGTAGAAACCGCCGCCCAAGACATATGAGCGTGCGTCGTTCGGTGTCGTAGCTATCTGCGTTTCGATTTCTTTTTTTGCTAGATTGTAGAAATCAACTTTCACAGTCTCGGAATATCCGCCAAGTAGGACATTGGCCCCACAGGCTAGAAGCTGTTCTCGTATCTCTTGATTCGACACGGTTTGATTTAATTTCAGAGCATTCCCATATAATTGAGCTGATGGCGTCGTGCCTCCAGAACAACTTATCATCGCAGATATGAGACGATGGTTGGCTTGGATAGGTCGCACATTTATAAAATACATTGTCACAAGGAATAGGATAACTATAACTGGCAAGAATATATAGTCTCTGACGACGATGGCGTTTTCGGTTTGAGTATCTGATTTTTGCAACCATTTTATAGGCGTGTTTGCATATAGATTGTGTATGAATGCGAGAATAGTGAAGAATGATATGTAGCTTATGAGGTTGTCGAATACGAATATATTATGGATTCCATATGCAACTACAAGTCCTGTGAGCACACTTTTTTTTTTGAAAGTGACAGCGTTACTCTTCCAAATGAAAATAATAGCGAAAATAAATAGAGAGAGATAAAGTAAGAGACCGACAAGACCTCCCGCCACGAGCCAATCTAGGAAGACACTGTGAGCTCGATCGAACCATTGCTCCTGACTCCACATTTTCGGATCATATTTTGCGTTAAAAATATAATTGAAATTCTCTTGGCCAGAACCGATGATTGCGGTCTTCGGAGATTCGAATGCGCCTTTTACAGCCATAGGCCAGATATATCCTCGAGCCTGACCTTGGCTTTCTTTCCAAGAGATAGTTGCTAGACGATTCAATGTCTGATTATTCTTTACAAAAGAAGTTTCCTTTGCAGAGACTAGGGCTACTCCAGCGAGAATTATGATTGCGATAATACCTCCAGATACCCATCGCATCTTTTTACTCTCCCCTTTTCCGAAGACTGCGTAGATTCCAGATGCGAGCATGATACCTCCGGCAAGACCGAGAATAGTACCTCGAGTCGCAGTCTCGAAAAGTAGATACGCGAAAATAATGCCGAGGATTATGTAGGTCCAAAAGAGGCCCTTTTTATTCTTCTTCGACGCATCTATACTCATGAAAAACGCAATGAAGGTATGTATGAGCATGTACACTGCCATGTAAGCTGCGTTTCCGAGAGAAGCGTCTATACGACTAGAGCCTTGGTGGATCGCTGCCCAACCGAAAATCTGGAAGAAGCCGTAGATACCGACGATCGATGCGGCAACTAGTGTGATATTAAAAAATATTTGCCAAGAGTGCTTGTTCTCTGCATTATCTTTACTCGAACCGAACATGCTCGTAGCTACTATGAAGTAAGCCCAGAGATGGATGAGGACAACCCAACCTTCCATACGCTCGAAATTCGACCAGAGACTACGAAGAGGATTAACTCCTGCGACATCAGCTACAAAGATGGCGATAACGAAGAGTGTCGCTATGAGAGAAATAGCCGAGAACTTCGGTGCATACTTTTTATCCCGTAGAAGCAGGAGAAGCCAGAGCGCGAAGGCGATCTCTACTATGAACCTGAAGGCGAAGGCTTTACCTGTGATAAATGGGAAGAACAGACCATTGTCGACGTAGAGCGGGATAAAGGGGATGAGGAATAAAAGGGCCAGGGTGGTGTTTCGTAAGGTTTTGTGTATAATCATGTCGAGAGTTTAACATGAATTGATGTTATGTTCAAAGATAATAAAATACTATTAAATCTTAGGCTTTTTAGGAGAGCCTTTAGCGTTTACAAATATAGGATTATCATCCTTATAGGTACAGGCTTCCTGAGCGGTCTCACAGAAGGTATTGGAATTAACACGATAATCCCCCTCTTTTCCTTCGTCGTCAAAGGTCAAGACAAACCAACCGACATGATCTCAGTTGCAACTGAGAATGTTTTTTCTTTTTTACATGTTCCCTATACCCTCAAGTACCTTCTCATACTCATCGCCGCCCTTTTCCTTGTGAAGGCGGTCATGACCTTTTTTACTAACTACATTACCGATCGTATTCGCACTGATTATGTTAAGCGTGAGCGCAGTAAGCTCTTCGACATGACACTCGAGTCAAACTGGACACATCTCTCAAAGCAGAAGATCGGTTATCTCGAAAAAGTCCTAATGAGCGATATCGCCGCATACAGCGCCATGCTCACCTATGTGAGCAGTACAGTCATTCTCGTCACAAATGCACTCATATATATATTGATTGCATTCAACGTCTCACCACAGATCACCATCATCACCATTTGTCTCGGGGCACTCTTCTTCTTCGTCTTCAAACCGATCATGGACAAGGTCCACATCATTTCGCATGAGACCTCGATTGCGCAGAAGCTGGTGGCAAACCATATAAATGAAAGCATGATTGGAATAAAAACCATCAAGGCCATGAGTTTCGAGCAGAGCGTGGTCTCAAAGGGTATGGAATTTTTTGAAAAGCTTCGACGTGCCGAGATGAAACTTTCAGTGTTTGCGAGCCTCACCTATGTCATCACACAGCCCTTCAGCGTCCTCATCATACTTTTCATGTTCGCCTACTACTACAAGCTCGCTGATTTCAATTTTGCATCCTTCGCTGTCATTGTGTATTCGATAAACCGAATCTTCACCTACGTGCAGGATGGTCAGGCGCGACTCCAGAACATTGCCGCCCTCTACCCATTCCTTCGCAGCGTAGTGGACTTCGAAGATCAGGCTATCAAGAACAAGGAACCATACCAGGGTAAGGACGACGTGAGCTTTGAGAATGAAATTGGTTTCAAAGATGTCTCCTTCTCATATGATAACAAGAACAAGATACTCTCTGACGTAAATTTGAAAATTTCAAAGGGTAGCATGATAGGTATTGTGGGTCCTTCAGGGTCTGGAAAGACTACGATAGTAGACCTATTGCTCTCTCTCATCAGCCCTCAGGAAGGAGAAATTCTGGTGGACAACAAGCCTCTCCACGAAATCAGCGCCAAGCAGTGGAAGAAGCACATCGGGTACGTATCTCAGGACATCTTCATAGTGAATGACACCATCCGCAACAACATCAAATTCTACAATCCATCCATCACCGACGAGGAAATGATGGAAGCGGCCAAGATGGCGCACATCTACGACTTCATCATGGCACAGCCTCATGGCTTCAACACTGCTGCAGGAGAACGCGGAATGGAACTCTCAGGTGGACAACGTCAGCGTATTGCCCTTGCCCGGGTGCTCGCTCGCAAGGCCGACATACTCGTGCTCGACGAAGCGACGAGCGCTCTGGACAATGAATCCGAGGCTTCAATACAAAAAGCTATTGAGGAACTTCGTGGTAGAGTGACCATTATCATTATTGCGCACCGACCGACAACCGTCTCAAATGTCGACAGACTTGTAGTCATCAAGGAAAGCAGGATCACCGAAGTCGGTGCTCCGGAAGAACTTCTTAAGAATGAAGACTCATACTTCCACAAAATCTTTTATGCGAAGCACTAAGGCGGAGAAGCACAACATTCGAGATGCCACCATTATTGTCACCGGTGCCTGCGGTTTCATCGGCTCACATCTCATAGAAAAGCTCCTCGTGATTGGTGTAAAGAAAATCATCGCGATCGACAGCCTCGAATATGGGAAGACGGGAAATATACCTACCGACAAGAGAATTGTTTTTGTGAAGCATAAGCTCGGCACTGATCCCATCGCCAATCTCCTCCCCCATTTCAAGAAATCAAACTACCTTTTTCACCTCGCAGCCGAAAAGCACAACCAGTCAAAGGACAGTCCGGAAAAAGTTATTATGGCCAACATTACGGGCATGCACCAGCTACTCGAAGCCGTACAGTCATGTGGAGTGAAGAAGGTCGTTTTCTCCTCTTCCCTGTACGCCTATGGCAGAATGTCTAAGCCAAAATTCCAGGAAACTGACGTCATTCTTCCTCAGACGGTGTATGGAATGACCAAGACCTCAGGCGAATTTCTTCTCGCGTATTTCCGGCGGCAGTACGGCCTCGAGTATGTGGCGCTCCGCTATCTCTTTGTCTATGGACCTCGCCAGTACAGCAACCTTGGATACAAGTCCGTCATCGTCTCAAACTTCAACAAGATCATCAAGGGAGAGGAGCCGACTATATACGGTGATGGCAAACAAACCCTTGATTACATCTATATAGATGATGTTGTAGAGGCCACTGTGAAGGCAATGACCACTCCTCTCTCCGGCGAGGTAGTGAATATTGGATCAGGAAAAGAATATGATATAAACTACCTCACCGCCACAATGCTCAAGGTTTCAAAGAGCAATCTGAAGCCTCACTCAATGAGTCCTGACTGGACCGCAGGCACGTATCGCGTGGGAGATGTATCAAAGGCAAAAAAAGTTCTTGGTTTTTCAGCGCGCACAACTCTCGAGAAAGGTCTCGCCACAACATTCCACTGGATTAAAAACAACAGCTAACATGAAATACGAACTCTCTGTCATTGTCCCCTGCTACAACGAGGCGAAAAATATTCCGGAGCTTGTGGAAAGGGTACACGCTTTGTTTGCAAAAAAAGAAATCAACGGGCAGGTCGTCCTCGTAGACGACGCGAGCATAGACGACACACCTCGCGTGATCAGTATGATGAGTGATACTTTTCCGCACACCACAGCTCACTCACACCCCAAAAATTCAGGGATGGCTGTGGCGTGGAAAACCGGTCTCGCATATTCAGAGAGTGAGTACGTCGCCCTTATCGACGGAGATCTTCAGTATATGCCGGAAGACATCTGGCGCCTGTATCGTGAGCTCAAAATTTCCATGGCAGACATTACCCATGGATATCGCAGCACCCTCGGCAAAAAGAAGACCCAACAGCACATGATCCGTGCCATTTTGAATTCCACCATTCGCACCCTTTTCAATTTCAGTCTGAAGGATCCGACCTCGAGCTTCATGGTATCGAAACGAGAGGTGCTTGATGATCTTCTACGACATAATAGCCGCTATCACTTTTTCCAAATCCTCCTCATCACCGTAGCGCGCATGAAAGGCTACACCATCCGCCAAATAGAGACGCTCCACCAGCCGCGACTTCTCGGCGACTCTTTCACTTTTCGCAAGACAATTTCTACCACCTGGAGAGCGTTCAAAAATATCATCAAGGCCTTCCTCGATTTTAAATTCAATTATCGTCCGGAAAATATCACCGCCGATTTTCTCCGCAAGAATCCTCCGACACGGCAGGATGCTCCCCTGTCCTTTTTTCGCCGTCTCTGGTTTAAGCTTTTCGTGAATACGATGCCGCTCCATCACTGGCTCATTACTCGGCACGCAGGCAATTATTACCGCGAGCTCAAGCAGAGCCAGTGGCTTGCACCGGATAGGATAAAAAGACTGCAGGAAATAAAGCTCGAGAAGCTTGTCCATCATGCCTATCACCATGTTCCCTACTACCGCGACATTTTTATAAAACAAGGCTTGAAGCCCAAGAACATTCGCAGCGTTGAAGATCTACAGAAGATTCCGCTTCTGGGCAAGCAGGATGTGCGAGAGAACCTCTACTTCGACATGCTCTCCGACAACCACAAGAAAGAGTATATTCTGAAAGTGACCACGAGCGGATCCACCGGCGAACCTTTCGTGTGTTTTGCCGACAAGCACCAGCTCGAAATCCGATGGGCTTCCACGCTCCGCAGTATGGAATGGACAGGCTATCAATTCGGAGACAAGCAGCTCCGACTCTGGCACCAGACACTCGGGATGAGCTTTACGCAGGTAGTCCGCGAGAAGCTTGATGCTTTTTTTACTCGAAGAACATTCATCCCTGCCTTCGAAATGTCAGACAAAAATCTCAAGCAATTTGCCTACACCCTCCAGAAAGTGAAACCGGCGCTCATCGATGGATATGCGGAATCCTTCAACTTCCTCGCGCACTACCTCAAGGAATACTCTTTCAAAGGAATTCAGCCCAAAGGAATCGTTTCTTCTGCGCAGATGCTTCCCGATCAGAGCCGAGACATCATCGAGGACAAATTCCACTGCAAAGTTTTCGACAAGTACGGCAGCAGAGAATTTTCTGGAATTGCATATGAATGCGACACTCATGATGGTCACCATGTTGCAGCCGAAAGTTACATCGTGGAAATTCTCAAGAACGGAATACCTGCAAAGCCCGGAGAAGTTGGAGAAGTGGTCATCACCGACCTTAATAATTTCTGCATGCCTTTCATCCGCTATCGCGTTGGAGATCTTGCGGTAGCAATGGACACTGCGAGCACCTGCGCCTGCGGTCGCGGTCTTCCCAAGATCGGAAAGATCGAGGGCCGAGTCCAGGCAATCATCGTGGGCAGCAATGGTCACTACATCCCCGGAACCTTTTTTGCACATTTCTTCAAGGACTACGATCATATCATCCGTCAGTACCAAGTGCGCCAGGAGAAAGCCGGCCACGTCTATCTGAAGCTCATCAAGGCTCCCCGCTTCGATCAGGAGACACTCGATCAGGCTATCCTCGTACTCAGGGAATATCTCGGAAAAGAGACCCTTATCGACATCGAATTCGTGGACAAAATCGCTATGGTTCGCACCGGCAAGCACCAGGGCAGCATCTCGACGATCAAGATTGATCCACAGAAAATCCAGGAGGATATTGTGAGCACCAAGAAAAAAGGGGTACAATAGGGACATGAAATGCCTCGTCATTCATAATCGCAGGGCTTCTGGTCCCAAAGAATCTAGCTGGTGGACTTTTCATCATATCTCCGAGGAGCTCAAGCGACGCGGGCATCTCTTTGCTCAATACAGCATTGATTTCTCACTCACCGATGATGCAGGCACCCAGATCACCAACAGGGTCTGGAACGAAGCTGATTTTATTTTCACCGTCTTCCGAAACGGCATCGCCCCTCTCAAGATCGCGAAGATGCGCGACATCCCCTCTTTTCTTGAGATCAATTATGCCTGCGAGCAAGTGGCCACTCCCTTCATGGAAAAGGAGATCACACGTCTCGGCATCGGAAAAGATGAAATTATGTACGACCATCACAACACCAATGACGATCTCTATAATTCTGCAACCAACCTCATAGGCGCAGGTAACCGGGAGTATACGGAACAAACCTATCGTGATCACGGCTTGGACCATGTAAAGTTCTTCAAGGCAGGAATCGACTGCGAACTATTCAAGCCTGATTTCAACCTGCGATCAGAACACAAAAAAACTAATCCTCGAATTCGTTTCACCTTTACTGCAGCGGCCCTCGCCTTCCGCAAAGGTATCATTCACACTCTCCGCGCATGGAGATCATTGCCACAGGAATATCACGACAAGATCGAACTTCATTTCTTCGGCAAGCCTGCCTATGGAAAAGAATCGATTCGGGAGTATGACGCCGCAATGAATGATTTCAAAAACATCATCCACCATCCCTTCATGTCGAATCAGAGCAAAGAATACATCTACGAGCATGGAATTTCTGACGTGATGCTCTGCCCGGCCTTTGCTGAAGGTCAGAGCGCGACCGCCCTCGAGGGTATGGCATTCGGCCTTTACCCCATTGTTTCACCATACACAGGCTCTGATTTCGAAAAGATGCCCGGCAAGATTCTGTCAAAAGACCCTTCGAGTTGGGTCAAGGAAATTGCCGATTCGATCAGGTATGTTGTAGATAATTATGAGGAAGTGAAGAAGACTGCTCCACTCATCCGCGGGCACGCAATGCGTACCTATCGCTACGAAGATTTTGCGCGGGAAGTAATAGACTTTATGGAGGAAGTGCACCAGAAACACAAGAAATAATATGGTAAGAAAAATCTACACATTTCTCAAAAAATTCGCAGCCGTCTTTGGCATCACGCGAGACAACGTAAAGAAGGCTCGAGTATCTCTTAGGAGGTTTCGTCTTTTCCTTGCATTCAGACTCCAGAGAAGGCGAGCTTTTAGAGGTTCGGTACTTACTCGCGCCGTCCTCATGCTCGACAAGAAAGAAATAAACGTTGATCAATTCGATTCACTTTTAAAAATATATTATAAAAAATGAAACACACTTTTCTTAAATTACTTCGCGCGATACCAAAGGGATTCGTAGAGGGATGCCTCCGATTTCTTCATATCGTAAACAAGAAAATTGCCTGGTTTTCTTTACGACTCAACATAAACACTCTTCAGAGAAAAGAAGTGAAAACATGGGACGCTGTGCATGGAGATGAAACTCTTCGACTCAATTACCCCCTAAATGAATCATCCATTGTCTTTGATGTCGGAGGTTTCAGTGGAGAATGGGCTATTCCAATATTTTTAAAATATATGCCAACGATTCACATCTTTGAGCCTGTAAAAGAATCAGCGAAGATACTCCGAAAGAAGTTTTCTAATAATAAGAAAATATACACACACGAAATCGGTCTTTCTGGAAAAACAGAGTTGGCACGAATATCTCTCGAGAGCCATTCGGCCTCGACTCACAATACCAACCATTCCAAGAAATTTGATGAAATCAAATTAGTGGCAATAAGTGAGTTCATGAAGAGGCATAATATCTATCATATTGATCTAGTCAAAATAAATATCGAGGGAGGTGAGTATGACCTTCTAGAACATATCCTTGACACAGGTATAGTAAATCATATAGACAATATTCAGGTGCAATTCCATGATTTTATCCCTCATGCTGAAGCACGAATGAATTCAATAAAAAAAAGACTTTTGAAAACTCACAGCCTCACATACGAATACGAATTTGTTTGGGAAAATTGGAAAAGAAACATATGAATCGATTGAAATCACTTATACATCGCCATTTACAAAAAATTCACAGCAGAATTTTTGGGTATCGCATTATATACAGCCTAGGCTTTTTATACTCAAAATTATTACATGTCCTATCATTCCAAAATTTCAAACCACCCTACAAATATAGTAAGATTTTAATTATTTACTCTAAATACCATTTTGATCCTGATTATGACACTCTGAGTAGACCACTTGCGTTCAACTCAGCTGCTAACTTAGCTCGTAATATTTATAGGACTTTTTCTGGATACGAGGTAATATATCGCGATCAACATGAACCCCTTCTTGATATCTACGACTTTGATATCATATTCGGCATCCTCTCTAAATCTTTTCTCGAACATTGCAAAAGAAATCCCAATGCGAGAAGAATTCTTTTTCTTGTGAACTGTCACCCTCTTTTTCGTATTAAGGTATTGGCAAAAGAAGCTTTGGAAAACAATGTGAACATCCCTACTAGAGAATATGTATCACCATTTCTTCCATTGAGGTGTATGCAAGCTGCACAAAGTCTTCTCCTCATAGGTAATAAAACAGTGGAAGATACCTATAGAACATATGGAACCTTCAACAAGAAGATCCAACTAATGAATAGTGGTGTTAATACTGAGTTCCTTTTTCCACAAGACTCTCTTCTGTCCCAAGAAAAGATTAGTGTTCTATTTTGTGCAACTGATCTTGGATTACGTAAGGGGATCTTGCGTCTTATATCTCTATGGAATCAGATTAATGAAACCAATATCAGAGACAAAGTAGAACTAGTTGTCATGGGTCAGAACATTGATTTTCAAGAAGAAGTTCAGAAATTTCTAAAGATAAACAAGAATGTTGTGTACAAGGGTTGGATAGACTCGACAACTGAAGAATATAGAAAGACTCTTCAATCCTCACACATTGTGCTAGGTCTATCTCTCGAAGAAGGACAGGTCGGAACTATTCTCGAAGCAATGTCTACTGGTGCTATACCTATTATAACCAAGGAATGTGGTATACCAATCTCACAGGAAGATGGCTATTTACTGGAAAGATTCGATATTAAAGAAATTATCTCCATCATACAAGATCTTATAAAAAATAGTGGAAATATATACCGAATGAGGATAAACTCAAGAAATTACATAATAAAAAACCATACTTGGAAAATATTTTCTCAGGCAATGGAAGAAATAGTTTTATGCAAACGTCAATATAGCAAATAAATATTATTTATGAGATAGTGGACGAAGATTACCCTCAAGCCCTTTCCACATCTTTCACATGAACATAGTAAAACACCATAAGAATCCCAGCTTTCTGCTGATGTATTCTCCTCTTAGGTTTGACAAACGCTTCGGTGCTGTTAAACCAGAGGGTTCACTCGGCCTTATCTACTTAGCTGCTGCACTACGGGATCGAAACTATCATGTCGAACTCCTTGATTGTGCAGTCGGAAATGACAGGTACGCCCTCAACGACACCTTCTATCGGTCCACTGAACTTCCAAATGGAATGTCTCGTGTGGGACTCTCGATTAATGACATCCTTAAAGAAGTCATTCCGTTCGACGTTATTGGATTAAGTTCGATCTTCACAGCTCAGACTACTATGGTCGAAGAAGTGATACGAGCTATTTCCTCAACGTTTCCCGAAAAATTAATCATCGCAGGCGGGGTCAATACTCGCTCGCAGATGAAGATCTTTTTCGATGCAGGAACGCATATAATATGCACAAGCGAAGCGGAGAGGACAATCGTTAGTATTGCTGACACCCTTTCTCGCGGAAGTCGCGACTTCTCCAACATTAAAGGCATCGCCTTTATGAACGACGGGAAAATATACACCAACTGCTCCGCAGAGGTCATCCAAAACTTGGATGAACTTCCTATTCCTGCTTGGGATTTGCAACCACTCAAGAAATATTGGGAGATTGCGCGTCCTCACGGTGGAGGATTCTCTCAAGCAGAGCCAGTTGCATATGCTCCAAACATGACATCGCGAGGATGCCCCTTTGAATGTTTTTTTTGTCACATCGCAGAGGAAGGAAAGAACTCTCTTTCTGGAGACCTTCGAAAACTACGCTTGAAATCCTTGGATCGCGTCATGAAAGAAATGTTTCTATTGCGAGATCTTGGGGTGAAGCATTTCTTTATCGAGGATGATTCTCTTCTCGGACGAAAAAAACGAACGATGGAAATCTTCCGTAATATCATCGATCTTAAGGTCAATCTGAGTGGTGTGAATGGTATTAACATCAAACACATGTGTACCATCAATGGTCAACCACAGGTTGACCATGAACTCCTTGAGCTTATGGCTGCCGCAGGTTTCAAAAAAGTCATGCTGCCTGTCGAATCTGGATCTCAAAGAATTATCGACAAGTATGCAACTGGTAAGCTCAACCTCAAGGAACACGACATCGTAGGTCTCATCCGCACAATCAAAAGCCTCGGAATGGATGTCGGGGGTAATTATACCTTCGGATATCCTGACGAGACTGATGAGGAAGTGAATCAGACCTATGAAATCGCGCAGACCCACATGAATGCTGGTCTCGATAATGCGAACTTCATGATGATTACTCCGTTTCCAGGTACATCACTACATAAATTGGTAGTAGAAAATGATCTACTACTTCCTGGTGTAAAAATTGATGAACTGGACTGGACACAAGTAGCCATCAGAACCATTGTCCCTCGTGAAAAATATGAGTGGATGATTACCACAGGTTGGGAAATAGTGAACAAACCCGAAAGGGTTCGACGGATTCGTGAACTTACCATGGTGCCAACCGAGTAAGATCCATCCAGCCAGGAGAGCAATCTCCTGGTTTTTTATTTTCCCACCTTGTTTACAATAGCTTTTTTGAAACCATGTTGATCTACAAATGCAACAAACTTATTACCAAAAATTAGTTTGAGAACTTGTATGAGTGGATATTTAATTGCAGCAATAATATTATAAAAAGAGGTATTCCACACCACCATCATTCTTCGTTTATCGAGTCGAAGAGGGTATGGCAAAATCCAGAGAAATTTTCTAATTTGGATTAAAAAACTTTTTTGATAATCAATTTCACTCACAGGAATTACAATATCTTCAGTATGTTTAATACCTTTAGCAAGATATTCTCTATAATCATTCGCTAAATAATCGAGATTTCGTCGCCATGTTTCCCATGTCTTCATTGTGGAATCAGGTGCAGAGACCTTACTCCATTCTCTTTTAGATAGATAATCGATTCCAAACGCACCAATTTTCCATCTTTTGGTCACCCAAGCACGTAGAGAAAGTTCAGTATCATCAAGAGCACATGGAGCATACTTTTCATTAAGATAATTGAGCTCTCTCAGATATTCCATACGGAAAGCAAGGGGTCCACGTATTCCTACGTCCCTTACAGCAAAAATATCTCGAGTAAGAGTCTGTGTTTCAAATGCTGCTTGATGAACATACTGTTCCCTCCCATTCCCAATACTTATAATATCTTGGGCGCTTCGTGCACTAACGGCGAAGACATCATCGAACTTCCGAAGTGGGTAGGTTATACGCTTCTCCCATCCATACTCTCGTATTACCATGTCATCTTGAATCGTTATTAGATAATCCGACATAGAAAGCTTAAATCCGAAGATATTTGCGCGAGTTTCGAAAAGATTTGGCGTCTCGCGTGTAACAAGTTCTAAAAGAAAACGTGACTTAAACTTTTTAAGATACGAAATGGCACGCGGTTGAGTCCTGTCTTTGCAACCATCAAATACTAGAATTAAATTGAATGCCGTAGTAGTATTTTTTAATACACTATACAATACACGCTCGATTATTTCTTCTTGATTAAAGATGGTGATAAGTATATCCAATCTTTCCAAGGGTTTAATCACAGACATGTTAGAATACTAACATATATGATTCAAAAAAACATTACAACATTAACCCATATTGATATTGTACTTTCAGTATTTAATCAAGAGAATTTGATCGAGAGAGTCCTATATGGGATATTTAAAAATACATCTACTCCCTTTATTCTCATAATAGTATTTGATGGTTGTAAAGACAAAACTGAAGAACGGGCAAGAAAATACATTCGTCATTATTCCCCTTCAGTGATGAAGAAATTTATTGCAACCCATGCTCCCAATGTATTCGAGACACGAGCAAATAATATTGGGTTCAAGATAGCCACTTCAGATTTTATGATCACTCTTCAAGATGACATGGTGATTAATGAGTTCGGCTGGGAGCGACGCCTCACCTATCCACTTCGGAAGTTTAACGATGTCTTTGCTGTCACCTCAAGATCAGCACATGATATAGATAAAATTGATGAAAATTATCAGTACTATATAAATAAAGCTGCACGGGAATGTGATTCACTGTCCAGAAATATTTTTGCAGTGAGAGATATCATAAATAGAGGTCCTATTGCCTTTAATATGAAATATTTGCGTACGCTGAATTTTCTCAATGAAGCATATGCACCTTCAGACCTCGATGATGCAGATATTTCACTACGAGCATGGAGACAACATAAGTTGCGTGTGGGAGCATACTGGATCAACTATATTTCTCCAGCGCATTGGGGAAAAGCACGATCGAATGACTCAACGATGTTACTTGGTAATCATATTTCTCGAAATGGTATACGCCTGTTCAATGATCACAGAGACTATATAATTAGCGGAGTCAAACATTCAGAAAATATTTTAATTCCTGAAGATGAAGTGGACTATGCGAATAAAAAAATATATCATATTTTATACCTTCTCTTTAAACCAATCCGTATCCACAAAAAAGGAATCGAGCGCACCTGGATGAATACACGTATACGCCTCAGGGAAATTACTTTAAAGGCACTGAGTATTTTGGGGGTAAAAAACGCCCACGAAAGAGGTTTAAAGAAAATATTAATATTTAAAAGATGAATAGGAAATCACAGAATCATGTATCAAAGTTATTGATTCTTTTACGTCCTGATTGCATTATACAATAATCCTGTTACACTTAAACACTATGAAAGGCGTTATTCTGGCCGGTGGCAATGGCACTCGACTTTATCCCCTCACGAAGGTCACTAACAAACATCTTTTACCGCTCTATGACAAGCCGGTCATTTTCTATTCCATTGAGAAACTAGTAGAGGCAGGGATCGAACGAGTTATGCTCGTTACTTCCCCGAGTCATCTTGATGATTTTGTCCAACTACTCGGTTCAGGAGAACACTTTATTTCTAGAAGGACCGGTAAGCAAATCCAGATCGTCTACGGCATCCAAAACTCGCCAAATGGTCTAGCATACGGTCTCTATATTGCCCGAGATTATGTTGGTGATGATGATTGTGTTCTTCTTCTCGGTGACAACATTTTTGAAGATGATCTGACTGAACATATCAATAATTTCAGTGGTGGATCAAAAATCTTTTTGAAGAAAGTCAAGGACCCAGAGCGTTTCGGTGTTGCCTATTTCGACAAGAAAGGTAGAATAAAAGAAATCATTGAGAAGCCTAAGAAGCCGAGGAGTGCCATGGCGGTGGTCGGTATTTACATGTATGACAACACTGTCTTTAAAAAAATGATCGGGCAACCTGTCTCTGCTCGAGGAGAAAAAGAAATTACTTGGGTTAACAATAAATATATCGCGGAAGGCACCCTGTCCTACGCCGTCCTCAAAAAGACATGGTACGATGTCGGCACGGTCGAAGATCTTTTGCAGGGTTCTCTCTATATGAAGAAGAAATATGGTAAAAAATAGTCACAAGAGGATCATTATAGTTACCGGCGGCGCCGGATTTATTGGAAGTAATTTTGTGAATATGATGGTAATAAAATACCCTCGCTACTTTTTTCTTATTGTAGATTGTTTGACCAGTGCCGGTTCCCTTTCAAACATCTCTGTCTTAAAAAATAAAAACGTACAATTCGAAAAAATAGACATCTGTGACAGCAGGAAACTTGAGAAAGTTTTTAAAAAATACGAACCGACTGATATTATCCATTTCGCTGCTGAAAGCCACGTCGATGCGAGTATCAAGAATCCCTCACTTTTTGTAGAGACTAATGTACTTGGAACATGCAACTTACTTATCCTCGCCCACACGTACAGGATCAAGCGTTTTCATCATATTTCTACCGATGAGGTCTATGGGAGCCTCGGCAAAAAAAATAACTCTTTCACCGAATCATCACCCATTGCGCCTAACAATCCCTACAGCGCATCCAAAGCATGTGCTGATATGCTCGTACGTGCACATCACAAGACCTTCGGTCTCGATACTGTTATCACACGTTGCTCAAATAACTACGGACCCCATCAGGATGTGACCAAACTTATACCTCGCTTTATGAGTCTTCTTCTTCGAGATAAAAAAGTTCCTTTATATTCAAGAGGTGAGCATATCCGTGAATGGATCTTCGTCGAAGATCATGTTCGGGCCATTGATCTTGTTTTTCATAAAGGTAAGAGTGGCGAGATCTATAATATCCCAGGCCACTCTGAGCATACAAATCACGAGATCACTGAGATCATTTTGAGGCTGGCTAGGAAAGGCCCTGACTATATCGAACATGTTGCCGACCGACCTGGACATGATTTCCGTTATGCCCTCAATGGAAATAAGATCCTTAAAGAGCTTGGTTTCAGATCGAAAGTAACTCTTGAAGAAGGTATTTCAAAAACTTTCAAATATTATGCCCATAAAAAATCTCGAAAATAAAAAAGTTCTCATACTTGGAGGGACGGGATTTATTGGAAGTGAAGCAACAGAGGTCTTTCGCAGAGCTGGGGCGAAAGTCACCGCCATTGGCCACAAACTTGATTACAACCTCGAAAACCTCGTAGCGAAGCATGATCTCATCCTCAACCTTGCCGCCAAAGTCAACGCCCATGAACTCACTCCGAGCAAAGAGACGATTCAAGTGAACGTCAACTTATCCCGCAACCTTCTCGAAGTCGTCCGCCGGCAAAACCCAAAAGCTAAAGTTGTTTTTACAAGTTCTCAAACAGTCTATGGATCGACTGGCGCCCCGCTCATTACCGAAGATCACCCAGTGAATCCTCAAACTATTTATGCTAAACAAAAATATGAAGCCGAGGAAATATACAGAGAGTATGCAAGAATTCATGGATCTCGAGCCGTCATTCTTCGTCTTGCCAATATCTATGGTCCTACTGCCCCAACAAGCAAATCAGTCATCTCGCTTTTTGTCGAACGTGCACAGAAAAATGAGGAAATTACGGTCTTTGGAGAAGGCAATGAATTGCGGGACTATCTTTTTGTTGAGGACGCGGCGACGGCCCTTATCACAGCAGCTTCAACAAAGCTGCCTGATCTTGTCTATAATGTTGGCTCGGGAGAGTATCGCTCACTCAATGAAATTGCTACCCATATAGTCAAGCATACAGGTAAGGGAAGAATCATGTACAAACCCTTCCCTGAAAACTATGCACGCTACCCAGGCCATCTTCTTTTAGACAGCGATAAATTCTTAAAAGATTCTGGTTGGAAACCGAAATATTCTTTTGAGGGAGGTCTGCAAAAAATGCTAAAATAAGTCTTATGATCCTCATCAAACTCACAGGTGGACTCGGCAACCAACTCTTCCAATACGCGCACGGACGGGCTCTTTCTCACATAAAAAAAGAGTCTTTATATCTCGACACTTCTTGGTACAAAGGTAGAATCGATCGCACCTACCTCCTCGGGAATTTTCATATCAATGCCAAAGTGGCCAATCTTTTTCAGAAACTTTTCAAAACGCCGATTGCTGGCGATTTTCAAAATGAGAAATGTTTCAAAGAAATTGAGAGTATTCTCAGACAAGAACTTGTTCTCAAAAGAATTCCTGATACCGTACAGGATCCCGATTCTGTGAGTATTCATCTCCGCGGTAACGATTATGTACGCGGAAAGAAGAGTGCTTTCCATGGCACCTGCTCTCCTGAATATTATAAACAGGCGATAGATCTTGTTCATTCTCGTGTTTCTAAACCTCACTTTTACATCTTCACCGATGATCTCCCCTGGGCGAAGGAACATATACCATTTCCCGAACCTTTTACGATAATGAGTGGTGGAACAGTTGAGGAACTAATCCTCATGGCTTCATGCAGGCACAACATCATTGCAAACAGCACTTTCAGTTGGTGGGCGGCATGGCTCAACAAGAATCCAGAAAAAATAGTCATCGGACCTAAGGTATGGTTTGCGGATGAAAAAATGGGCACATCTGATATACTTCCAGCATCATGGATAAGAATATAGTGCCAGATATAAGTATTGTAATGCCTGTCTATAATGGTCTTCCTTATTTGCCACAGGCTATAGAGAGCATTCTCTCTCAAACTTTTATAAATTTCGAATTCATTATTATAAATGATGCCTCAAAAGACAGGAGCCTTGAGGTGATTAGATCTTACAGCGATCCTCGTATCAAGATCATCGACAACCCAAAAAACCTCCATCTCATCTCAAGCCTAAATATTGGTCTCAGGGCTGCTCAAGGAAAATATGTTGCTAGAATGGATCAGGATGATATTTCTTTTCCTGAGCGACTTAATAAACAATATGATTTTCTTCAAAGCCATCCCGATGTAATCCTTGTTGGTACATGGTCAAACATCATGAATTCTGTGGAGAAATTTATAAAAGTCCACAAGAACCCACTTAGAAGCAATGTTCTTAAATATGAATTGATGTTCGGCAACACCATCACCCACCCCTCGATCATGTTTCGTAAAGAGGCTATACAAAACATTGGAGGATACGGGGTTGAATGGATAAATACCGAGGATTATAATCTCTACTCAAGATTGATACGTAGCCATAAATTAGCAAACATTGGTGAACCCCTCATCAATTACAGAGTTCATAAGACATCTCTCACAAACGAAAAATCTTCACAAGTAGTAATGCATGAAAATACAAAAAAAATTATCAGAGAAAATATATCACACTATATTACACTGAGTGACAGCGACCACCAACTGATTACCCAAGTCCTGATTGCCCGTCATGCAGATTCCAAACTTCCTTTAAGTCTCATGATGAGGGCACAGCACCTTCATAGAGAAATATATCTTTCCTTCCTGCAAAAAGAATCGGCTCATCTTGACACACGAGACAAGAAAGAAATTAGAGTGAGGTATATCGCCAGACGTAATCTTTTATTTAAAAAATACCTTGTCGGTAAATACCATCTACTCACCCACAAAAATGCTTAAAACTCCTATCATCTTTTTCATATTTAAACGACCAAAAGAAACGACTTTAGTCTGGGAACAAATAAAAAAGTTTCAACCAACAAAATTATTCATAGTCGCTGACGGCCCACGCAATATCGATGAAAAGAGACTAACTGATAGTGTACGTGCAGTAGTCGAAACTATCGATTGGCCATGTGAAGTTGAGAGGAATTATTCTGACATAAATCTCGGCTGTAGAAAACGTGTCTGGTCTGGACTCGATTGGTCTTTCTCTCAACTAAAAAATGATACTGATGGGGCAATTATTCTTGAGGATGATTGTCTACCAAACCAAAGTTTTTTTGGTTTTTGTACTGAAATGCTTGAAAAATATTCGAGAAATCCGAAAATCATGCATATTGGGGGCACAAACTTTCAACAGAATAATCCATCATTTGATAAAGAAATGAGTCATGATAGCTATTATTTCTCTAGTATTGCCCAGATTTGGGGCTGGGCAACATGGAAAAGGGCTTGGAAGCTATACGACGGTCCTATGGCATCATGGCCCGAATTAAAAGGGTCTAAGGAACTAAAGCGGGCCCTTTCTGACTTACTCATTTTCCAATACTGGAGTAATCATTTTCAGAAGATATTTGAGGGTAAAACTGACACATGGGATATAGCTTGGACATATACTTGTTTTAAGGAGAGTGGATTAGCTATCATGCCAAAAGTTAATCTAGTGACCAATATAGGTATGGGAGTGGGGGCGACACACAAAACTAGTAGATTTTCAAACACGCCAACTTGCCCACTCATATTTCCTCTCATTGATCCCCCAAGCATTTTTGTAAACAAAAAAGCTGATATGTACACTTTGAAAAAAGTGTTCGGAATAAATTACTCTTTTAAAAACAAATTCATTGCTATCATCAAAGAAAAGTTACCTTTTGTATTCAAGTACATAAAGCTTCTCGTGAAATAGTGACGGAAATGGTTTAAAAATAAATTCAAAAAATGGTTGAAGTATGATGGCGATGGTAGGAATGACCCATAGTTTCGGTACAAATAATCCATAGGGTGCAGAATCAATAATCTTGAATTCCTTTTTTAGAAATTCCTCGTATTCGTCAAAAGTCCAGTAGTCTTGAAATATTTCTTTATCCCGAAGTTTCAGTCGCGCATAGATTGAGGAATTATTAACAAGTGAGACGATGATCTTACCGTCTTTTTTTAGATGTTTTTGTATAAATGTAAACTCATCATCAAAAATTCCTGGACTGACAAAGCCAACTGCAAGAATGAGATCAGCTTTCATATCAGACGGTAATTGATTTTTTATATAAAAAGGTATTTTCGGATATAATCTCTGTGCTTCTGAAATCATTCCAAAAGAGATGTCTGTACCAATTACATGTGAAAAAGTTTTCTTATGCTTTTCACCCACCACAAATGCAACCACGCCATCAGCACAGCCATCTTCTATAAGAACTTGGTTATTTTTATTTGACATAAACTCTCCTACGAGTGAGAGTACTTGGCGGAGACGTTCTTGAAAAAAGAACTGCGTGTAAGTTGTGGGAATTTTATTGTAGCGCTTACTGGAATACTGCCCGCTTTCCTTGTCATAGAATGAGGTGTTGAAAAATTCCATGTTATTTTTTAAAAGCTTTATCGTACCATGATAGTAGTGTTTCCATATACTTCTCCATCGAAAAATGATCCTTCACGCGCTCGTATCCTGCTCGACCCATTTCATCCGCCTTTTTTTTATTATGCAAGAGATAGAGTATTTTATCCAAAAGTTCCTTTGGATTTCTGGGATTTACGACAAAACCTGTCTTACCTTCTATCACAAGCTCCTTTGCTCCACCGAAACAGCCGACAATGACAGGGCGACCCGATGCCATAGCTTCGAGAACCACCGTTGGGAACCAATCGAAGCAAAGTGATGGAACAACGACTAGAGTCGATAGGGGATACATGTCCTTCATCTGATCGCGTTTTTTCCAACCTGTAAATAAAATGAGGTCATCTCTACCAAGTCCTTTAGACTTGTTTTTCATTTCTTCTGTATATTTATCTTCTACTCCTACCACAAGAAGGCGCGTATTTGGTTTTTCGGGGAGGATGTCTTGTATTGCTTCCATGATTATATCACCACCCTTCACAGCACTTAGGCGCCCGCCGAAGAAGATTAAATCTTTACCGTCTCCATTTATAATGGGTGTGTTTTTCCATTCTGTAACATCGATAGCATTATGAAGAATTTCCACATTTCCGATACCATTATCACTAAGTGCTGAGGCAAGCGCTCCGCTCACTGCAAAAATCTTGTCGGGAATTTTTAGATACTTTTTAATAATGATGTTTCTCAAGGGATTGAATTGCCATTTAAAAAGTCGAAATTGTTCCCATACTGGAACCTTATAACTCAATACCTCACCCCCACGCATTCTGACAGTTCCAGGAAATAGTTTGCTATAGTGAAACGGCATAGCGTCATGAACTGTAAGGAATACGCCTCTTGCAATCTCTCGCGCGATACGTAAAGATCTGTATGAAAGATGGAGATGGAGATTGTGAGCGTGTACGATATCTGGCTTTATTTTCTCTAGAATATTCTTCACTTTGCGTACAACGACTGGATTATTAAGTGACTTATATGCGCGCCAGAGGAGACGGTAGTTTGAGTGGATTGTGTAGATGATTATGCCATTTTCTTCTTTGATCCCTTCTTCAACAAAATTCGCCGAGGTGACAACAACGGAAACATCATGACCATGATCCTTGAGTGCGCGAGCGTGGTTCCATGCGATGACCCCAGCTCCCCCACCAGCCGAAATGCTGTCTGTAAGAATACTTATTTTCATGACGAAAGCTTTTTATATAGCTCCACATACTCCGCGCCTATTTTTTCCCACTGATGTTGCTGTGCATAACGATACCCGGCTTCGCCCATTTTCTGTGCAAGGGTTGGGTCGTCGAGAAGTTTTTCGATGGCAGTTGCAGTGGCTATAGGATTATTTTCTGGTACCAAAAGTCCTGTTTCATCTGGTACGAGTGCATCTCTTACGCCACCAGAATCTGCGCCTATTACAGGTTTACGAGAAGCTCCTGCCTCGAGATACACAATGCCAAAACCCTCGAAATTCATATGTACAACCCTAGGAGTATGGATGTAGAGGTATGCTGCGTGGAAATACTTGACTAGTTCATTATCATGCACCTCCGTCGAAAAAGTGACATTATCTTTCAAATCAAGCTTATCAACAAGATCTTCTAGTGTTTTATAATAAGTATCTCGACCCTCGCCCTGTGAACCAACGATTATGTAGTGAAAGTCCTGACGCCTTTGCTTAAGCACTCCGAGAGCTTTGAGTACAACATCATGACCCTTACGGGGCTTCAGCACACCGACAGTGAGCAGGATTTTTTTAGTGCCATATTTTTTTCTTATATCCTCAGTATCGACCTGTTTATCAAATTTTTTAAAATCAACTCCAGGGTGGATTATCTGCATTGGAGTTTTTGTACCAGAGAGTTTTTTAATCATCTGTGCTGTAAAATCGCTGATCGGCGTAATGAAATCGGCTTGAGAGTATGCCCATTTTAAAAATAGTTTGTCAGGAAAATGGATGAGTGGTTTCACACCGTATGTTCCTGCAGTCTGAATAATAAGAGCCTTATGATACTTCTGTGCTATGCGGGCTGCGAGAACAGCGTAAGGAAATTCTGTGATCGAATGGATAATATCTGCATCGGTCTTGTATGAAAACGTGATATAGTCAAAGATCTTCTTTGTCTTCAAATCAAAAATGTAGTGTGGTAAAATGTACTCAACGGGATAGGTAGTATAATTATACCGTGTCTCTTCTTTCGGCAAAAGTAGGGTAAAAGAAATTCCTGTATTTTGGAGATACGTACAAAATTGGTGGGTCAGGTTTCCGTATCCATTTTCGATATTATTGGTATTAGAAAATAGTAGGATTTTCATTATCGTTTTTGCGCCACAAGATAATATCCGCTTGCAAGAATACCTCTTTCTTTATTTTTACGTGCGATGTCTCCGTACTCTTCCTGTATAAACCAGTTCATGTGAGTTAAAATTCTTGCAGTTAAAAATAAAAGAAATTTCATAGGCTTATTCCATCTTAATTTCGTTTGGTAACCGGTGCGCTGGAGAAGTATAGCTAGGGTCGAAAAATCTGTCGTCTCTGGTTCGAGTTCTAGAATGTCAAAGTCTTTAAACAATTCTCTCAGACCATATTTCGTAAATCTCCAGAAGTCGTTCGGCGCATCATGAATGGGAAAAATGAAACGCGTTGTGAAAATAATTTTTCCACCTTTTTTGAGCACTCTTTTCATTTCAGAAACGGCCTTCTCTGGGTCTTTTAGATGTTCGCATACGTCGGTCGAGAGAATTGCATCAACTTCCCCATCTTTGAATGGAAGATTATGGGCATCACCAACAATATCGGGTTTGCGGGCAGGGTCAATATCGATAGCAATTCGATTTGGAAAGAAGCGATTGTATGAAGAATTACCAGATCCAATATCTACGATTCTTTCAGAACTCGCATGCTTTTCAAGAAAAATATCAAGATTTCTCCTCACTATTTTGGTTCGCAAGTCAATCATTTTCCTATTATACCAGTTGGGATTTCATGATACAATCACTCGTATGTATGATATCTGCATAATTGGATCAGGTCCTGCTGGTCTCACCATAGCATCAGAATTCGCAGATGCTAATAAGAAAATCTGTGTCGTAGAATCTGGCGGACTGGAAAAATCGACTCACGCAGATAGTCTCCGAGAGGTGCAAAATACTGGCGAAATTTCTATCATGCATAGGTCTCGTGAACGGCGACTCGGAGGCACCTCAAGCACATGGACTGGTATTTCTGCCCCCATGGATCCAATTGATATGGAGGGCTGGCCGTTTGGTCTTTCTGAACTCATACCATTTTACAGAAAATCTTCAAAGTATGGTTTTCCTGAATTTGAAAAGTTTGAAATAAAAAATTGGACGCCGATATTGCGTCTCGAGGCAAAGAAGTTTATAGCAGGCAATCCCCCGTGGCATTTTGGAAATGAAATCGGGCATATTTTCGATAAGCCTAATATAGAACTCATTGTTGATTCGACTGTGACTCACCTTATATCAAAAGGAACTGCGGTAACTGGAGCACAAGTAAAAAAAACCGACGGTTCGACCAAGGTCATTTCTGCAAAGAAATTTGTGCTTGCTGTGGGGGGGATCGAGGCTCCCCGCCTTCTTCTCCTTTCGACCCTCGGCAACGAGCACGACCAGGTAGGAAGATATCTCATGAATCATCCCAAAAAAGCACTCGGCTTTTTTCATTTTACTAAACCCACAAAAAATATTCCGTATATCCTTAAGCAAACTGAACCTGGCTGGTCAGGGTATCTTGGACTGCGAATCAAAGAGGATCTTCAGAAATCTCTTGGACTTGTGAATAGCTATTTCCGTCTCGAAGAAGTTTTGTCATTAGGACAAAAAATTATTCGCAAAGTCTTTCCCCGTATGAATTTTGCGATAACAGAAGCTCGGCTCTGGAATTTTATGGAGATGGAACCCATCGCAGAAAATCGCCTTACTCTCTCTGAGACTCTTGATGCAAATGGGCAACCAATTCCTCTCATAAAGATTGCTACCACGGCGCGTGATAGAAAGTCTATCATAGAGCTCCATCGCATCTTTGGTGAAGAGATGGAAAGAGCTGGGATCGGCAGACTTGAAAGTGATTTATCGAAAATAGATCCTTGGCCTATTGTCTCTGATGCGAGTCATCATATCGGCGGGACCATCATGGGAAGTGACCCGAAAAGGTCGGTCGTTGATACAAATTTAAAAGTTCATTCAGTCGACAACCTCTATATCTGTAGTAGTTCGGTCTTCCCCACAAGTGGTAACGCCAATCCGACCTATACCATCGTTGCACTTGCCATCAGGTTGGCAGAATATCTCCGTAATGTATAATCATAGCTATGAATATAGAGATAAATCCAGACTCAGCCGACAAAAGATTTGCCCCCATTCACACATCAGAGACCTTTAATCGGATTCTCGACACGTTGGACCTTCACCAGAAAAAGGTTCTTGATCTTGGGTGTGGCTATGGAGAATACCTAGTGAAATTCGGAAAAAACAGCATGGGCATAACATCTACTCTAGACGAAGTGAATTATGGCAAAACAAGAAATATTCACATTACTCGAGGCAACGTCGAGCATATAGATGAACTCGAACTCAATAAATCCTTTGAAGCCATCTGGGCCAACAATCTTTTTGAACACCTCCTCGCGCCACACGCTTTTCTTATTAAATTAAAAACTGTGGCGAACAAAGATACGATTCTCATCCTCGGAGTACCCGTCGTACCGCGGATCGCAAGTCTCATGAAAATCACCAAATTCCGCGGCGCTCTCGCGGGTGCACACGTGAACTTTTTTACTAAAGAAACTTTAAAACTCACCGTCGAACGAGCAGGCTGGAAGGTACTCGTGACTCGATCCTTTTTCTTTTCAAACAAGTTACTCGACTGGGTCACGAGTTTTTTTGTCCCACACATTTATATAGTCGCACAAAATGACGAAAGATTCAGGTATCCCGACAAGAAACTTAAAGAGTGGAAAGATGAACCTCATTACGAAAAACTTATTAACATTGCAAATCACTAGGATTTTGTGTAGAAAACAATCATCGAAAAATCTTTTTTCTTAAGTGGAGTAAATAGAATATCAAGTAAGTAGAGAATCATATAAAGTTTAAATGCAAGAAATATATAGATAAAATAGAGTAGTGATTTTATCTCCTTGAATCTTTTTAGCATGTGGAGTGAACCGAGTTCATACATAAGTCGAGGTGGTCGTAGGAAAAATTCCGAAGTCTTGTCAAAACCTTTTTGTTTCATGAACTTGTTCAAATTATCAAAAGAAAATTGAAAGAGATGATATGGTGGTGTAACAGATGACCAAGGAATTTTAAATAGTTTGTAAAGTAAAAATGTGCTCTTTGACCACCAACAATCAAGGTTTGGTGTAGAAATTACAATTATTCCATCTTTCTTAAGAATTCGTGAGCATTCTTTAATTAGATTCTGTGGAGATAGGACATGCTCAATAATATCACCAAGGAAGATAACGTCGAAGAAATCATCAGCATATTTTGCGTCTTCAAGGAATCCATTATATACATTAAGACCTTGGGCTTTAGCTACTTCTGCTGTACGACGATTGAGCTCTACACCATAGGATGAAAAACCACGAACCTGACCATAATGCATGAATTCCCCACTCGAACAACCTATATCCAAAAGATTTCCCTTTGT
The DNA here is from genome assembly GCA_964349165.1 of uncultured Candidatus Saccharibacteria bacterium. Classification (GTDB taxonomy): domain Bacteria; phylum Patescibacteriota; class Minisyncoccia; order Phycocordibacterales; family PALSA-1337; genus CAIOGI01. The sequence goes on along the minus strand of CAYGFL010000003.1, from coordinate 303 downwards.
TTCTAGCGAATCAAAAATTCTCTGAGTTTTTTTATCTTTAGGATGATTTGTGAAATTCCCTTTTTTGTTTGATTGGTAGCCAGACTCGTAGGAGTAAACTTTATCCTGGAGAAACTTTATTTTAGGTCGGGGATACACAAAAACAAGCAGGCACAACGGACATTTGTACAAATCATAACCATCCTTGTTTAGGAGAAGTGGCGAGGGTGTCTGGCAGATAATACAGATAGGTCTCATAGTGATTGATTGAGGAGGTATTGTACTCTGGCTTTAGTGCTGTGCTTTTTAATAATATCATTATAC
>CAYGFL010000002.1:0-39975 GCA_964349165.1 uncultured Candidatus Saccharibacteria bacterium | reverse complement strand
GTAGTAATTGATAAGGGATAATTAATTATTTGAATTCAACTACAGTGATAGTAGATGAACCCCCCTCAGTTCCAGTATATGAAGAATTAACTCTACAGACACCATTAGCTTTTATTTTATATGTACGTGCTGATGTACCAGAATTAGTATCAACATACGTCACAGAAGATGTTCTTGCGTCTTGACCATGAGTGGTTTTTATAGTCGCAAAAGGTGCGACTAGCTGCGTATCATCTCTAAAAAGACCAAGACGACAGTTGTTACCACTTTCAGGTGAAGATGCAACCACACTGGCATTTATTAATATTTTTGATGAGTTGGATGTTGGGGTTATACTACCCCATACGTATGCATCATTCCATCCTGAAGTATCATAATTGTAATGTGTACCTTGAGTAGAACCTATAGCTTGATTTGTACCAATCGTCAATTCCTGCCAATATGCCGAACCAACTGAATCGCTAGACGTCAAAACTCTTCCAATTCCAGGACTCCCCCCTTGTATTTGAACTTGACCATTGAACACACTCAATCCCCAAGTAGTAAATCCGACAGCGTTTTGTATTGGACTAGCAGTATTAACATTCAATTGACCTTTTAAATTCAAGAGCCCTTCTCTTGTTTGAGCTGTACCCCCCACATTTATCGGCGCATCCACATTTTGATTTGGAGCCGTAGCTGGAGCTGGTGACCATGTTGTCGCCGCATAGATGACTGCCACACCTACAAAAAAGAATGCTGTTGTGAATATAAGGTTTTTGAGGAGCAAATTTAGATTGCTTTTCATTTTTAAATAAATTATTGATTAACTTTGTATAATTCTTCCATCGCTTTCCTTTTCGCATCCGCTTCCGCTGGTGTCAGCTGTACTTTTTCGCTAAGTGCAGGGTCTGCATAGAACTCTTCTTTCGCTTTTCTCTCTGCTGGAGTTAACGTGACACGCTCTGTTAGTGAATCTGAAGGAGTCTCTGGCTGTCCACTGTACTGTGTCCACCAGAAATATAGACCACCGATGACACAGATGCCGAGGATGATGAATAAAGATGTATGATGTTTCTCTTGAGCTTGTGGATCCATATACACCATATTGTAACAAAAAAATTGATAGAGAAGTAAAGGGGGTGTGTATAAGTGATTACCTCCAGTCCATCTCCTTCAATCCATTTTTCTTTAAATATGCATTTGTTTTGCTGAAATGCTTGCAACCAAAGAATCCGTTATATGCCGAAAAAGGGGATGGGTGAGCGGATTCTAATACCAGATGCTTTTCCCTATCTATCACCAACCCCTTGTTTTTCGCATAATTTCCCCAGAGTATGAAGACAATATTTTTTCTTTGAGATGAGAGCTTCTGTATCACCGCATCTGTAAATATCTCCCAACCTTTTTTCTGATGTGAACCAGGACTAGCAGAACGTACAGTGAGCGTGCTATTTAAGAGGAGTACACCTTGTTCTGCCCAACGAGAGAGATCGCCATTTTTCTCTGGGATCATACCGAGATCGCTCTCGATTTCTTTGAAAATGTTCTGAAGAGAAGGAGGGATCGCGACTCCACCGTGTACTGCAAAACAGAGACCATTAGCCTGTTTCATCCCATGATACGGGTCTTGACCGAGGATCACGACTTTCACGTCATCGAATGGACAGAGCTCGAAAGCGCGGAAAATGTCTTTCGGCAGAGGGTATACTTTGCCTGACATATATTCGTCTTTCACGAATTTCGAAAGAGTTTCAAAATATAGCTTGCCGAATTCTTCTTCGAGCGCCACTTTCCAAGAGGGTTCTATCTTTACCATTCTCTTATTGTATCATTGTGATAGAATACCGCGAATGATATACGTATTTTTAGATGAATCAGGTGACTTGGGTTTTAAAAAATCATCCAGTAGATGGTTTGTTATCACAATTGCTATTATTTCTGATGCCAGAGCTCTAGAGCGGGTCATTAAAAAGGTATGGAAATATCTCAAGACAAAACATAAAAGTTTGGGTGAATTACATGCATATCATGCAGACAGCCATACGCGTACAAGGGTATTGAAAAAAATTAGTGAGATAGCAGATTTGAAAATACAGTGTGTTGTATTAAATAAAGAGAAAGTATATATAGATCTACAAAATCAGAAAAATTATTTGTATAATTATACAGCAAATATTCTCTTGGAACGTCTACATTCCCAGAAATTACTCGGCGTAAACGAACCTATTAACGTATACATAGACAGAAAGGATACAAAGAAAAAGTTGCGAGAAAATTTTATAGACTATCTCACAACATCCATGAAAAGTCGTCGAGATGGTGAATTTTCTGTAGCACTACACTCTTCGCATGAAAATAAATCACTGCAAGCGGTAGATTTCATATCTTGGGCTATTTTTCGAAAATATGAAAGAGATGACTACGAGTTCTATGAAATTATTAAGGAAAAGATAATTGATGAAAAATTACTCTTTCCATAAATGAGAAAGCCCCTCGCTTTGACGGGGCGCCATTCGGTACCCCAAGACGAGAGGTCTTACTCCTCAGTGATATAGTAACATGACTTATGAACTTTTGTCCACATTTCAAATATATTGTCTAATGAGCCAGCGTTAGAGTCTCTACATGCATATAACCAGCTTCATTTAGCGACTTTTTTGCCTCTCTTAGAGTACTGCCTGTAGTAGTGACATCGTCTATGATGATTATGCGTGAGTCTAAAGGGATTGTAATTTTCACACCAAATATATTCAGAGCACCTTCCAACCTTTCTTCTCTATTTTTCATAGTCTGTCTCTCGGTGTGCTTTGTCCTGATAAGTAAATCAAAATTTTTAGAAAATTTTTTTTCTGTATCCAATTTTAATATTTCCTCTATCAACAACTCACATTGATTGTATCCACGCTCCTTTCTCCTCTTTTTCGATATCGGAATCGGTATCAAAGTGCCTTCGTATCCCATTTCTCTCATCCGTGTATATAGAGCATAACCTCCACACCGCAGAGCGTGCCTATCCTTTTTATATTTTATACTCCACACCAACTCTTTCACCAGAGGATTCTGATATGCAAACAAGGAAGTGTGAGATGCGGGTGGTAACTTCGCAAATATATTCGTAGTATCGATTGTGCGAAGTTCTAGAGCCTCTTTTGTAGGAGGAAAAAGGAAGTCTAAGATGGATGTGAGAAGTCTGTTCATCTGGCGTGGCGATATTCTAGCATGCTATACTATATGAATGAATCTAAGCGGACTAGTGTCTTTTTTCTCATCGAAGGATCAGAGTGTCCTAGGTATAGACATTGGTTCTTCTGCGATAAAAATAGTTCAGATAAAGAAAAAGCGCGGAAGAGTCGTGCTAGAGACTTATGGTGAACTTTCCCTTGGTCGCTATGCAGGTATCGAGATCGGTAGATCGACAAGTCTCACTCCAGAAAAGCTCGCAGAAGCTCTAAAAGATATTCTCAAAGAAGCGAAAACCACAACCACAGACGCGGGAGTGGCTCTACCTCTATCATCTAGTCTCATATCTTTCGTCAGTCTACCTCAAGTAGAGGAGAAGCAACTTGCAGAGATGATCTCTCTCGAAGCTCGCAAATATATACCTGTACCAATGAACGAAGTCATGCTCGACTGGTCTCTCATACCAAAAGAAGATTCGCAACTCGATGAAGAAAATGAAGAAAAAGCTCCGATAAAAGGTGCTCCGACGACGAATGTTCCAGCTACTCAATACCAGAATATTCTGATTGTCGCGATATTGAATGAATATATAAATAATTATCAAAGCATAATGAATCAGGCACTCGTGAAAACCTCTTTTTACGAGATAGAGCTTTTCAGCTCGATACGCGCTGTTGTCGAGCAGGGTATACAAGCTGTGATGATCATCGATATGGGTGCAAAGGCTACGAAACTATATATAGTAGAAAGAGGAATCTTGCGTTCATCTCATATTCTCAACAAAGGCTCACAAGACATCACTCTCGCCCTGTCGAAAGCTCTGAGTATTGGTATAAATGAAGCAGAAAATATGAAAAGAGTCTATGGATTAAAAGGGGGTCCAGAGTTCAAGGAGCTCACAGAGATAATCACGGTCAATCTCGACTATATATTCTACGAAGCCAATGCGACTCTACTAAACTATCAGAAGAAATATAATAAAAACATTTCAAAAATAATATTGACCGGTGGAGGCGTTCTTCTGAAGGGGTTGGTGGATCTAGCGAAGATAAGTTTCCAGACAGAGATAGTGTATGCGAATCCTTTTGCCAAGCTAGAGACCCCAGCATTCCTGACAGAACAGCTAAACACAGCAGGTCCAGAGTTCGCTGTGGCCATAGGTATAGCATTGCGCCGTCTATCGGAGACACAATAAAGATATACACATATTTCATCGTGCCTTCTCACCGTTCTTCTTGTATAATATAAGAGAAAATGGAGACAAAGTTCCAAACATCTTTCATACCCAAAAAATCTTTCATACCTGTAGAGAATGCACACTCTCATTCGGGTAATAGTTTTTTCATGGTTTTCGCTACGATCCTCTTCATCGCCTCTATCAGTGGAGCTGCTTTCATGTTTGTAGCGAAGACTCTACTCATACGCGCTCAGGAACAGTCGAAAATAGCTCTAGCCGAGAGTGAAAAGCGTTTCAATGTCCCTCTCATCGAAGAATTGAAAAAGGCAAATATAAAAATAGATCTTGCGACACATCTCTTGAAAAATCACGTAGCTGTTTCTGAAACCTTCAAGATAATAGGAGGCCTCACAGCCGAGAGAGTACGTTTCACCAGTTTCAGCTTCAGCGCTCCCGACTTCTCATCGAATGCTAACTCGGATACACAGACTTTCAAGATAAATATGAAAGGTATTGCCAACAGTTTCAATACAGTGGCTTTCCAATCCGATGTTCTCGGTAAATCTCAACAATACGGCACGAATAAAGTCATAAAGAATCCAATACTCTCTGATCTCGCAGTCGATGCGAACGGCAATGTCGGTTTCAATTTTTCTGCAGAGCTTACTCTACCAGATATTTCCTATGAAAAAGGTCTCTCTGGCGAAGTCGCGCCACAAGAAGAAGTCCTAGCGCCTGAAAATTAAAAAAATATGAACAAAAACTTCACAGCTCTAATACTCATAGTCCTAGCCATCGGCATATACTTCACTTTTACACAAGCCAAGATGGCTGAGATAAGAGAGATACGTGTCGTCAATGCTCAATACAGCGAGGCGATCGATAACTCTGTCAAATTGATAAAGGTCAGAGATTCTGTTCTTCAGGCATATAACGAGATCTCTGTAGAAGATAAAGAAAAATTGAATAAGCTCGTGCCAGACAATGTCGACAATGTTCGTCTCATCATCGACTTGAAGGACGACATCGCGGCGCGCCACGGTCTCTCTCTCAAGAATATCAAGACCAGCTCTCCCGAAGTACAACCACAGACTTCGAAGACCATAAATACAAAAGTTGATGCTGGAGAGCAAGTGGCTGGAAGTGGGGCAAAGTATGGAGTAGTCACAGTCTCGTTTTCCGTCACATCATCTTACGACACATTCCTAGCTTTCCTCCGAGAGCTAGAGGGAAGTCTGCGTATCATGGATATCTCCAAGCTTACTGTCACTGCAGGAGAGGGTGGAGTGTATGATTTTTCAATAGAGTTAAAAACATACTGGTTGAAACAATAATATAAAAATAGTATGCAAAAATCATCTTCAAAAAACATTCTAATAATAGTCGCAGTCGTCATAGTCCTAGGACTCGTATATTTCTACTTCTCTGGTACACCGACAGATGACGCTAGTCTCGTAGAAGTCAGTGATCCTACGACTAGCGAGGCGAACCTCGCCGCGACCAAGGTTCTCACTCTGCTAAATCAAATAAATTCACTCAAGATCGACAAGGATTTTTTCAATTCCCCGATATACCAATCTCTCGTCGACCATACTGTCGAAGTCTTGCCCCAGAATGTCGGAAAAGAAAATCCATTTCAGAATTGAGTGCACGTTTCTTAATATTTTTTCTGTATGAGCGTCATAGATATACTTGTTAAAAAAAATCTTCTATCAAAAGACGATATAAAAGAAGTGAAGCTACGCACTTCGAAGGGTGATCCTCTGGATCAAGTCCTTATGGAACGTGGAGTAAAGATGGAAGATATCCTCGTCGCGAGAGGAGAGTTTCTCAATATTCCAACCAGGAATCTCGGTGAGACCACAGTGCCATATGAAGTCCTAGACTATATCCCAGAGGAATCTGCAGCTCACTACAAATTCGTACCACTAGGCTTCAAAGACGGAGTCCTCGAAGTCGGTATAGTAGATCCAGACAATATAGAAGCGCGAGATGCCCTAAGCTTTATCGCTGCGAAGAAAAATATTCCTTATAAGATTTTCATCATAAGTATCGAAGACTATAATAAGGTCATAGAATCGTATAAAGGTATTTCTGGAGAAGTTTCCAAAGCACTCTCCGAGCTAGAAAGTGAGCTCTCTGTAGATATCACTAGCGCGGCAGAGCTGCAAAAAAAGGAAGGTGGAGATCCAAAAGATCCAAAATCTGAAGCGTTCATCATCGAAGACGCGCCAGTTGTAAAAATAGTGGCGACTATTGTGCGCTATGCCACAGAAGGTAATGCATCAGACGTTCACATCGAGCATCTTCATGAGAAAGTCCGTGTGCGTTTCCGTGTAGATGGAGTCTTGAACACTAGTCTCGAGCTACCACCACAAGTGCACAGTGCCGTAGTGGCGCGTATCAAAGTACTTTCGAATATGAAGCTCGATGAGCGTCGCAAACCTCAGGACGGACGCTTTTCTGCTCGCATCGATGGTAGAAAGATCGATTTCCGTGTATCCACTTTCCCAACATACTACGGTGAGAAGATCGTGATGCGTATCCTCGATCAAGAAAAAGGGGTGAAGAAACTAGATCAACTAGGACTGACCCCACAGAATCTCGCACTCATAAAAGAGGCGATACAGCGACCATACGGACTCATCCTCATCACCGGTCCTACAGGATCTGGAAAGTCTACGACACTTTACTCGATGTTAAATGAGATAGATAAAGAAGGTTCGAACGTGCTCTCTCTCGAAGACCCTATCGAGTACAACATGGAAGGTGTCAGTCAATCACAAGTGCATCCAGAGATCGGCTATACTTTCGCCTCTGGACTTCGCACGACACTTCGTCAGGACCCAGATGTGATAATGGTGGGTGAGATCCGAGACAAGGAGACGGCGGCGCTCGCCGTGCAAGCAGCGCTCACAGGTCACCTCGTGTTCTCTACACTCCACACGAACAGTGCCGCAGGAGTCATCCCTCGCCTCATCGACATGGGTGTCGACCCTTACCTCATCGCTCCGACACTCATCCTCGGCATGGCACAACGTCTCGTCGGTATGCTATGTCCTGGCACAGGCAAGCCATTACCAGTCGATGGAAGTATAAAAATCATGATAGATAAAGAATTCTCGGATCTTCCTCCGCAATTTAAAAAAGATATCCCATTTTCCGACACTGTATATCAGATCGAGCCTTCGCCAGAATGTCCGAAGGGTATCCGAGGTCGTATGGCAGTCTTCGAAGCCTTTAAAATGGATAAAGAGATCGAGTCTGTTATTCTGAAGAGTCCTACAGAGCTCGACTTGAGCAAACTTCTACGACAAAAGGGAATGCTCACGATGAAAGAAGATGCCATGATAAAAGCATTCCAGAAAGTCATACCATTCGAAGAAGTTAACAAGCTCTAGTGTGATATAATATCGACATGGAAGGCACCAAAAAAATACTATTTGTAGATGATGACAAGTTTCTCCTCGAGATGTATGCACTAAAATTTTCGAAGAACGGTTTCGAGGTCAATACTGCCCAGGGTTCAGAGGATGCTTTGAAGATTATCCGCGGTGGCTTCATCCCAGATATCCTCCTCATAGATGTTGTCATGCCTGGCATGGATGGTGTGGAGTTCCTCGGGATATTGAGAAAGGAGGAGTTGATAAAGAAAGCTGTGGTCATAATGCTCACGAATCAAGGTCTGCCAGACGACATCGCTAGAGCAAAAAAGCTCAATGTCGATGGATACATAATCAAGGCTACCACGATTCCTTCGGAAGTTTTATCGGAAGTTCAGAGGATATATACGGAGTCAAAAAAAGTATAAATAAAAGTATAAGTAATTTTTTTAAATAATATGGACTATAAAAAAGAAATCGAAGATCTCGTATCACTGGTTATAAAAGAAAACGCTTCTGACCTACATCTTGCCGAAGGCCGTACTCCTGCGGTTAGAGTGCTCGGCATCCTCATACCTCTAGTAAAGAAATCAGTATTGACGAAGCTCGATATACAAGGATTTTTGAAAGAATTTCTATCAGAAAAGAATGCGGCGGATTTCGAGAGAGATAAAGAGGTGGACTTTTCATACGGATTGAGCACCGCTCGTTTCCGAGGCAACGCCTTCTATCGACATGGTGGCATCTCCATAGCTCTACGACTTATTCCGAAGGATATACGTACTCTCGCAGAGCTGAATCTTCCTCCAATACTTGAGACTTTTGCAAGAAAAGAGCAAGGATTCTTCCTCTGCGTAGGTCCTATAGGTCAGGGCAAAACGACAACTCTCGCTACAATGGTGGAGATAATAAATCAGACTCGTGCCGCGCATATCATGACTATCGAGGACCCTATAGAGTTCGTTTATGATTCCAAGAAGTCTATCATCGATCAGAGAGAGGTCGGTATAGATACTCCAGATTTTACCAGCGCACTCATCTCGATGTTCCGTGAGGATATCAACGTTTGTCTACTAGGAGAAATGCGTGATTCGAATACTATAGCTACAGCTGTGACTGCCGCCGAGACTGGACACCTAGTATTATCCACACTTCATACCAACAATGCTTCACAGACTATCGACCGCATATTAGACTCTTTTCCACCAGGACAACAGGATCAGATACGTCTACAGCTCGCCTCTAGTCTCACAGGTATATTTTCTCAACGTCTCATCCCTCGTATATCTGGCGGACTTATACCTGCTTATGAACTCCTTATCAACAACAGCGCGGTGTCGAATCTCATACGTGAAAAACGTGTGCATGAAGTCAATACTGTTATTGAAACTAGCTCTGTAGATGGTATGATAGATCTGAACCGCTCACTAGCCGAACTCGTGAGGGCGGGGGAGATAACAGTGGAAAATGCGTATCTCCACTCTCTCCATCCGAAGAACTTGGAGCGCATGATATAAAACAATATGCTTTTTAACTATCAAGCAGTCGACAACACAGGTGCGCAGAAGAACGGCTCTATAGATGCTGTCAATGTAGACGTGGCGATCACATCTTTACAGAGACGAGGATTCGTCATCACATCTATCCACGAGGAGCATGAAGGCAAGTCCATTTTAAATATAAATATTTCTTTTCTAGATCGAGTATCGAACAAGGACGTCGTCATCCTCTCTCGTCAGCTCGCCACACTTTTCCAAGCTCAAGTCTCCGCTCTACGAATATTCCGCCTCCTTTCAGACGAAGCAGAGAACAAGGTCCTAGGTCGCCAGCTCGCAGAGATCGCAAATGATCTACAGAGTGGTAGCACCATCTCCGCTTCTCTCGCGAAACATCCGAAAGTCTTCTCGGAATTCTATGTGAACATGGTCAAGTCTGGTGAAGAATCTGGAAAGCTAGACGAAACTTTCAACTATCTCGCAGATTATCTCGATCGCACTTATGAGCTCGTCACGAAAGCCCGTGGAGCCCTCATTTACCCATCTTTTGTTATCATGACTTTCGTTACTGTTATGGTGCTCATGTTCACCATGGTCATACCGAAGATCAGCGCTATACTCGTCGACTCTGGTCAAGAAGTGCCGATATATACGAAGATTGTGCTCGGTATCAGCAATTTCTTCGTAAGTTACGGATTCATCATGCTCGGTGTGGTCATCGTCGGAGGATTCCTATTAGTCAAATATATACGTACGCCTAGTGGTCGTGTGGTATTCGATCAGTTCAAATTGAGCATTCCATACATCAGCACCCTATTTCGCAAGCTCTACCTCTCTCGCATAGCCGACAATATGAATACCATGCTCATATCTGGTATCCCTATGATCCGCGCTCTAGAGCTCACTTCTTCAGTGATTAATAACAGTATATACAATGCAATTATTGTAAAAGCCGTAGATGATGTGAAGGCGGGTAAAGCTCTATCAGAGGCCCTCTCTGGTAATGGCGAGATACCAGGTATCATGATCCAGATGATGAAAGTGGGGGAAGAGACAGGAGAGCTCGGTAATATCTTGAAGACTCTAGCTTCGTTCTATGCTCGCGAGGTTAAGGTGGCGGTGGATGCAGTGGTGGATATCATAGAGCCAGCGATGATAGTGTTGTTGGGACTAGGAGTGGCGGTATTGCTCGCTTCAGTGCTGATACCTATCTATAATATAGCTTCGAGTCAGTAGAGTTATTCCCCAAGTTATCCACAAAGTTATCCACCACCTATTTCCTAGGGATTTGCTATAATAACGTCTATAAGTTTAATTATTAATTGTTTTTATTAAGTTAATTTATTCGTATGAAGAAAACATATTTACAAAAAGGATTCACATTGATAGAACTTCTTGTGGTTATTGCGATTATTGGAATATTGTCATCGGTGGTATTGGCGAGTTTGAATACGGCGCGAACAAAGGGGGTGGATGCAGCGGTTAAATCAAATTTAGCTAATCAACGTGCAGAAGCAGAGATATTCTATGAAATCGGATCAACTTATGAAGGTGTATGTGCGATTACTGGTACCAATGTTATAGGTGACGGTATTACTGCGGCCGCTCAAGCTACCGGAGGTACTTATACTGTTGGAGATGATACAAATGCTGCCTCTAATGTAGCCGTTTGTCATGACACATCTGCTGGCTGGGCAGCAGTAGCTCCAATGAAAAATGTTTCTGCTTGGTGTGTAGATTCAACCGGGGCTTCAAAACAAGTCGCTCTTACTGCTCTTGATACTAACGCTGATATAGCATGTGACTAATTATTTAGTTTAGTATGAATAAAAATAAAAAAAGTATATTGTCCGACATCCCTGCAAGTAAGGGATTCACACTTATCGAGTTGCTTGTGGTTATTGCTATTATTGGAATATTGTCATCGGTGGTATTGGCGAGTTTGAATACGGCGCGAACAAAGGGGGTGGATGCAGCGGTTAAATCAAATTTAGCTAATCAACGTGCAGAAGCAGAGATATTCTATGAAATCGGATCAACTTATGAAGGTGTATGTGCGATTACTGGTACCAATGTTATAGGTGACGGTATTACTGCGGCCGCTCAAGCTACCGGAGGTACTTATACTGTTGGAGATACTGTAGTACCGTCTGGCACTACAGCAGCATGTCACGACACCAATGTTGGCTGGGCAGCCGCAGCCCCAATGAAAAATCCCTCATTAGCACCAGGAAATTTCTGGTGTGTGGATTATAAGGGAGCATCAAAAGAAATAGAACCATCTATTATGGTATCTGGATGGATCACTTGTAGCTAATAGATCACATACCTATCTCAAAACCTCCCCCCTCCCGGGGAGGTTTTGTTTTGAGGAGAAGGGGAGTTACATGGTACACTTATAATAATAATGAATATCTTCTCTAGAAAAAACAACACCAAAGCCTTCACCCTAATCGAGATAATGGTCACTGTCATAATCATAGCTATTTTGTCATCGTTGATCCTATCTGGTCTAAGTGAATCGAGAAAGAGAAGTAGGGATGCGAAGAGGATATCGGATGCAAATCAGCTTAAGGTTGCACTAGAACTCTTTTTTGATAGATGTGGAAGGTATCCTACAATAGAAAGTGTACAGCAATCTCCAAACTATTGGACACATATGCCAAAATTGAAAGATTCATTAAATGGATGTCCTACAGGAGTTACATTAGAGACTTTTATAAGTAAATTGCCATCACCATCTACTTCAGGAGACTATAGATATTGGATAAACGCAGATCCAGCACCCAGCCCCATACCAACTCCTCCACCTAACCCGACCCCGTCAGTATATTATCTACGTGCTAGACTTGAAACAAAGAATAAGGTGTTGGATGAAGATATAGACGGAAATACATCTAGCATAACAAACCTTTCCCCCACATCTCCCACCATAGACTGTAATGAATCATCTACATATTATTACTGTCTGGGTTCCCAATAGCGTGTTATAATTATTCCATACTATGCTTAATCTATTCGACCAAAAAAAGACTGGCTTCACCCTCATCGAACTCATGGTCACTGTCGCCATCATGGCGATACTCACTGCTATTGTCACATCCAACTTCGCTCAATCGAAAGCTAAAGCTCGAGACTCTAAGCGCATTACGGACATCAATTCTATGCAAGCAGCACTTGAAATGTTCTATGATAGATGTGGGAGGTATCCCAAAGAAAAACAGTCATCTGGTGTTGCATCAATACCAGATATTACAGATACATGTCTGTCTGGAACTATAAAATTAACTGACTTTATAAGTAAAATACCAGTCCCTCCTGTAGCTTATGACTATGCATATGTCGTAAATGACAGTCTTACATCAAACAATAATGCGACAGATTATATCCTACAAGCCAAGGTAGAGACTGCATCAGCTGGACTATCTGATGATATAGATGCACCTTTGTATATAGATAATGGAGTCATAACTCCAATATCCAGCAGTAATCTCGCAGCTCGTTGCGACAACTCTACTGGCGTATACTACTATTGTATACAACCGCGCTAGATCAAAAACTAAATGCCCACCATCTCCCTCGTCTTCTCCTTCATCTTCGGCACACTGATAGGAAGTTTCCTCAACGTCGTCGCATATCGTTATAAGACAGGGATGACTCTCGGTGGCAGATCGAAATGTTTCTCTTGCAACAAGACTCTCACTTGGACAGAGCTCTTTCCAGTTCTAAGCTTTATTTTACAAAAAGGTGCATGTAAAAAGTGCAAAAGCAAAATATCTTGGCAGTATCCAATAGTGGAGATGGTAACTGGAGTTTTGTTCGCTATGATTTTCTACTACTTTCCACCTTTTTCTATAGCGGCAGGCATCGAGACTTTTTTCTATCTCATCATCACTTCTATACTTATCGTCATCACAATATATGATGCAAAGCATAAAATAATACCGAATGCATGGGTATATACATTCGATGCGATAGCTTTACTACATATCCTCCTCTCGCCATCGATCTACGATTTCCTAGCTGGCCCTATCATTGCCTTACCATTTTTCCTAATCTGGCTCGTATCTAAAGGAAAATGGATGGGACTAGGTGATGCGAAACTCCTACTAGGCATCGGTTGGACTCTAGGACTCATACCCGCCATCTCTGCAGTTATCCTAGCCTTTTGGATAGGTGCTATAATAAGTGTGCTATGGATGTGGGTGGTCTTCAGAAAGTTCAAGACTAGATACGAGATACCTTTCGGACCATATCTTATCCTAGGTATGTATCTTGTGTTGTTCTTTCATTACAATGTACTCTTCTTTTAAAAAGAAAATAGATAGTGGAAAAGGGTTCACTCTGGTGGAGCTACTGGTTTCTGTTAGTATTTTCGTTTTCATGACTGCTTTGTTGCTATCGAAATATGGAAGTTTCAATCAGGGAATATTGCTTACCAACTTGGCATATGATGTGGCGCTCACTATACGCACAGCACAGTCGTATGGGTTGAATGTGAAGAGTAAGTCGAGAACGGCAGATGAGTTCGAAGGTTCTTTCGGAGTGCATTTTGATAAAACTGCATCAGGTTCACCAGCGAAGAATACACAGATAATTTTATTTGCGGATGTTGGTACAGTTGCTAATTCATATGACACTGAAGATGTAATAATGTCGACGTATAATATAAAGAGGGGGAGTGTGGTGAGTGAGTTAACAGTACTTGCGACTTCTAAGTCAACTCTCGATCTGGTATTCAAGCGCCCTGATCCGAAAGCCATGATACATAATGATGTTAATAACGACGTTGCTACAATTGAACTCAAGACTTCAGATGGTTCGACAAAAAAGATTTACGTGAGAAATACAGGACAAATTGGTGTTGTTAATTAAAAATAAAATGCATCTTTCTTCACATAATTCATCTCAAAAAGGATTCACTCTAGTAGAAATGATTGTTTCCATAGGTCTATTTACTATTGTTGCTCTGGTTGCGGTCGGAGCTCTATTGAAAATAATAGATGCAAATAAAAAAGCCCACACATTAGAGACTTCTATAAATAATTTAAACTTTGCACTTGAGGCAATGTCTCGTGAAATGAGAGTAGGATCAAATTATTATTGTTTGACTGGTACTGCCAGTCTCGAAGATCATTTCAACCCTATTAATGATGATGACGGTAATTTGATTAGATATAAATTATTCCCACCTCAAGGGTGTGGTACTACTACAGGAGGGCCATGGACTATAGCTTTTATATCTTCTGATACATCAAAAGATACTCAAGATGAAACGTGTAATTTAGCCAAAGCTTATGATTTTACAGGGACCGATATTCGAAAAGCAGAACAAGAAGATTGTGAATCTAATAGTATGTCATTTGCAACTCTAATATCTACTAAGGATGATTCGGACGATTCAATTAACGTTAATGCAGGCAAATTCGACTCCTTCATCACCTTCTCCAAAGCTACCGTGCGCGTCGTGACTGGTGAAAAAAGCCCTACTGAAAAATATCCATCCTACGCCCAATTCCATTTCGTCGGCTCTGCTGGTGTAAAAGAAAAGTCGAAAACTTTGTTCGATATGCAGACTACTGTATCACAGCGAATTAGAGATTAAATAATATGTCAAAACACATCACACAAAAAGGATTCACTATAGTAGAGACGCTTGTCGCTATCGGTATTCTCATGATCTCTATCGCAGGACCATTGACTATCGCTCACAAAGGTTTGAGATCTGCTCTTCTGGCTCACGACCAAGTCACAGCTTCGTACCTAGCTCAAGATGCGATGGAGTATCTGAAGAATGTTAGGGATATAAATATCATAGAGGGGAGAGATTGGACTGATGGAATAAATCTATGTTCGGATGGCCAGAAATGTTCTGTGAATACTTTAACAGGAAATCCTAGCACTGCTCCGGGCACAACTTTACCAACGAATGGTCTCTCTCCATGTGTACCATCTACTACTTGTAAGATATATAAGAGTAGTGGTGGATACAGCGATGATAGCAGTGGTACAGAACTCACAAAATTTTCCAGATATTTCTACTATATCCCAGGTGGTGACATTTCCAAGGATGCAACTATCGTCGTAATTGTCGAATGGAAAAATGGAACTGTAACAAATCAGGTAAAATACGAAAATGTTATATACAATGTACAAAAATAAAGATATAAAAACAAATAGGGGATACACACTACTATTCGCTGTGCTAGTATCTTCACTTGTATTAAGTATCGGTATTTCAATATTAAATATTAGTAAAAAAGAATTTTTACTCTCTACTTCTGCGCGAGATTCATCTCTTGCATTCTACGCTGCCGACGGGGGATTCGAATGTGCGTTGCTAGGCGATAATATCGATGCTTTCAATATAAGTACCGATAAAACAAACCTGCTAAGTTGCAATCCTTCCATGGCTTTCTCAACAACACACCCTCCTGCTGGTGGAACTTTTATCTTTCATGCCAAGTTTGGTAGTGAAGGGAACTCTTGTGCAAGAGTGACTGTCACAGAAATTACAACAAGCGGTGAGACTACAAAAACTATCGAATCTCGTGGATACAATACTGGTTGGGATAGCGTCAATAAGACATGCAATGTTGCAAGCCCCAAGAGAGTCGAGCGTGCCATCCGCTACTCGTATAAATACTAACTTTTATGATATTCTTGGTATATGGCAAACGCACCGAAAGAGACCATAGATAGGCTCAAAAAGCTCCGTGAGGCGATAGAGAAATATCGCTACGAATATCATGTTTTGGACAAAAGCTCGATATCCGAGGAGGCTCTAGACTCGCTCAAACATGAGCTAGTGGAGATAGAGACTAGATATCCAGAACTCATTACCAGAGATTCTCCATCACAGAGAGTTGCCGGCAAGCCTCTGCCAGAGTTCATAAAAGTCGAGCACAAGGTGCCCCAATGGTCTTTCAACGATGCTTTTTCTCCCGAAGAGATGAGAGAGTTCGACGCTAGGGTCAAGAGATTTCTGACACAAGAGGGTATAAAAGATCCACATCCGACCTATGTCTGTGAACATAAGATAGATGGATTGAAGATTGTACTAGAATATGAAAAAGGATTTCTGAAAGTTGCCGCTACTCGTGGAGATGGAAAAATAGGGGAAAATGTCACAGAGAATGTGAGGACTATAGAGTCAGTACCACTACGACTCACGAAACCTATCGACATCATCGTCGAAGGTGAAGTCTGGATGTCGAAGACTCAATTAAAAAAGTTAAATGATAAAAGAAAGAAGAATGGTGAAGAGCTATTTGCCAATCCTAGGAATATCGCCGCTGGTTCCATACGCCAGCTAGATCCGAAGATCTCTGCAGAGAGGAAACTCCGCACTTTTATCTATGACATCGCGCAGTATAGAGATATACCGAGTCGACAATATCTCGAGCTAGGATTTCTGCAAGAACTAGGATTCAAAGTAAATTCGCACAAAGAACATTGCGGTGATATAGAAGAGGTGATCTCGTATTGGAAAAAATGGAAAGATAAAATGTCTCAAGAAGATTATCTGGCAGACGGTGTGGTCGTGAAAGTGGATGAAAAAGAATACCAAGACCTACTAGGGTATACAGGCAAGGCTCCACGTTGGGGGATCGCTTTCAAATTCCCAGCAGAGCAGGTTACTACAGTACTAGAAGATATAGTCTTTCAGGTTGGACGCACAGGTGTCGTCACACCTGTCGCGCATCTACGTCCTGTGTCTGTGGCTGGCTCGACAGTATCGCGCGCCACACTCCACAATGAAGATGAGATACGGCGTCTCGATGTGCGCATAGGAGACACAGTCATACTACAGAAAGCGGGTGATGTGATACCAGATATTGTCTCTGTGGTGCAAGAGCTCCGTCCGAGGCATTCTAAGCCATATGTTTTCCCTCGACGCGTCTCTGCATGTGGTGGCGATGGAAGTATCGAGAGGATTCCTGGTCAAGCAGCATGGAGATGTGTCACTAAAGATTCTTTCGAACAACACAAGAAAAAGTTCTATTATTTCGTCTCGAAAAAATGTTTCAATATCGACGGATTGGGTCCGAAGATCATAGATGTATTGCTAGAGCACAATCTCGTCTCTACTTTTGATGATATTTTCACTCTCAAAAAAGGGGATCTACTGACGCTGCCTCGTTTTGCAGAAAAGTCTGTCGATAATCTCCTCGAGTCTATAGAAAAAGGTAAAAAGACGACACTGCCACGTTTCCTCGCGTCCCTCTCCATTCCCCAAGTTGGTGAAGAGACGGCGTACGATCTCGCAGAGAATTTTAGAAATATTCAAAAAATTTCAGATGCAAAATATGAAGAACTAGAAGGTATATATGGTGTAGGTCCGGTGGTCGCTCAAGCTGTATATGATTGGTTTCTAAATAATGAAAATAAAAAACTAATAAAAAATCTTCTGAAGCATGTAGAAATAGAAGAAGTCAAAAAGAAGATTGGTTCTCTGAATGGCAAATCTTTCGTCTTCACAGGAAGTATAAAAATGGATAGGGTAGAGGCACAAGAGATGGTTCGGCATGCTGGTGGAGAAGTCGCAAGTTCCGTCTCGAAAAATACTTCTTATGTCGTCGCTGGTGAAAATGCAGGATCAAAACTAGATAAAGCGAGAGAGTTGGGAGTAGCTGTGATCTCGGAAAGTGAATTCTTGAAGTTAATGAAATAGGGGATATTCTATGATACACTCATGTCTATGATAGAAGTAAAAGATATAGAAAAACTTGCAGAACTTGCGCGTATCAAAGTTGAAGATTCGGAGAAAAAAGAACTCACAAAAGAGATATCCTCGATTTTGACATACATAGATCAAATAAAAGAAGCAACTGTAAATATAGACCACACTCCCATCGCAGGGGCTGTACACAATGTCTTCCGTGAAGATATCGCAGTCACAACTTCTCCAGAAGATCGTGAAGCATTATTGAAAGAAGCCCCACAGAGAGAAGGAGATTTCATCGCTGTGAAGAAAATAATCGCACAAGACTGATCGCCCACCGATTGCTTTTTGGTGGATTTTTGCTATATTTTCCCTAATGCGCGCGTAGCTCAGCTGGTAGAGCATTCGACTGATACTCGAAAGGTCCTTGGTTCGACCCCAAGCGCGCGCACCACAACACAGATTCTCACACATGGATATTGCGGGCATGGTATAATGTGTGTCTATGAATCAAACAAATCAAACAACACCCAAGGACTTTTTCCTTCATTTAACAGCGACTATAGTATTATACGTATCAGCTATCTCCGTCATAAACCTATCCTTTAGTATTATAAATTACGCATTTCCGGATGTTCTAGCTCAATATTTCTATTCAACCTCTGTGGCATGGCCGATCTCTATGCTCATCGTCCTTATACCAGTACTCTATGTTATCGAATGGTTGATAAAAAAAGATATTGCTACGATACCAGAAAAGGGTAATCTCTGGATCAGAAAATGGAGAACTTTCCTCACACTTTTCCTCACTGGAGCGACTCTCATCGGAGATATCATAGTGCTGATCAATACATATATAAATGGAGAGATATCCGAGAGATTCATCTACAAATTCTTAGCCATTCTACTTATATCTGGAGTTATTTTTGCCTACTACCTTCTCGAGAGAATAAATATAAAGAAAAATGTACAGAAAATATTGACTTGGGCTGGAATCCTGATAGTTCTCGCAAGCATTGTCGGAGGTTTCATCATCGTCGGTTCTCCATCGAAACAGCGCAATATCCGTATCGATAATCAGCGAGTCGGTGACCTGCAGAATATCCAGTACCAGATAGTGAACTATTGGCAACAGAAAGAGAAGTTGCCAGCATCTCTTGCAGACTTGAGTGACCCTATCTCCAACACGACTATTCCTACAGATCCAGAGAGTAAAAAAGAATACACATATACTGTGAAGAGTGCGAAGAGCTTCGAGCTATGCGCAACTTTTGCACTAAAGGTAGAGGATACAAAGGGAAGGGGTGCCAGCTATTCGTACGACATGATGACGACATATCCTAGTTATGGTGGAGACGGAATGAATGATAATTGGAAACATGATGCCGGCAATATCTGCTTCACTCGCACGATAGATCCAGAGAGATATCCTCCGAACAAGCCTCTGAAGTACTAGTATAAGATTGATTTTAAGCCATATCTGGGGTATCATACATTCCTGTGCAACTTTAATATTACCAAATTAATCCCCCCCATTATGAATATCGGAAAGAAAACCAAGATCGTCTGTACTATAGGTCCGGCGACTGAAAGTGTCGAGAAACTCACTTCGCTAGTAAACGCAGGTATGAATGTTATGCGCCTGAACTTCTCCCATGGCGACTTCGCAGAGCACCAGAACAGAGTGGACAACCTGAAAAAAGTCCGCGCAACTACAGGCAAGACTGTCGCAGTTCTCCAAGACCTATCTGGTCCGAAGATCCGCATAGGGGAATTCGAAGGGGGGGTCGCGATCCTAAAAGTGGGTCAGACATTTACCCTCACTACAGAGCCGATGATGGGGAATGATAAGAAGGTTTTTATAAATTATCCTCTTCTGCCGAAGGAAGTAAAGGTAGGAGGATACATACTCCTCCACGATGGAAAAAAGAAACTCCAGATCACCGCTATAAAAGGCAATGAAGTAGTTACAAAAGTCATAGTTGGTGGAGAGATAAAGAATAAGAGAGGGGTAAATCTGCCTGGAGCATATCTTTCCATAAGTTCGATAACAGAAAAAGATAAAAAAGATATAGAGTTCGGTATAAAAAATAAAGTAGATTTTGTAGCGATCTCTTTCGTCCGTCGCCCATCAGATATTGTCGAGCTAAGAGAAATACTTAAAAATGCAAAATCAAAAGCCAAGATCATCGCCAAGATAGAGACTCCAGAGGCTCTAGAAAATATAGATGAGATCATAAATCTCACAGATGCTATCATGGTTGCAAGAGGAGATCTTGCTGTAGAGATTCCTGTCGAAGAAGTGCCTCTCGTGCAGAAGATGCTCATACAGAAGTGTAATGCCCTAGGCAAACCTGTCATCACCGCCACACAGATGCTAGAGTCTATGATAAAGAGTCCAGTGCCTACTCGCGCCGAAGTCTCCGATGTTGCGAACGCTATCATCGATGGTACAGATGCTATCATGCTCTCTGAAGAGACTACTCTAGGCGACTATCCACTAGAGGCTGTAGAGATGATGACTCGTGTCGCTCTACGAGTTGAAAAAGATATATATACCAACGAAAATATAGCAGAATACGATAATTCTCATGGTGTGACCGATGTAGTCTCTAGATCTGCAGTTCTAGCGTCACATGAACTCGAGGCGAGATTCCTAGTCGCTCTCACTGCATCTGGACGTACCGCGCGCATGGTTGCGAGATACCATCCAGCAGAACGCATCATAGCCCTAACATTTTCTGATGTTGTGGCGAACCAACTAGCACTGTCATTCGGTTGTTATCCGATCATCATTCCAAAACTTTCCAATACAGACGAGATCATGCCTCTTGTAAAGAAAATCGCATTAAAAGAGAAACTCGCTGTGAAAGGAGATAAGGTTGTGATCTTGACTGGCATGCCTTTCGGCCAGATGAAGGAGACGAACATGGTATTGGTCGAGACGATTTAGATTCACATTATGGAAAAGTTCAAAAAGGAAGTGGTTATCGAAGTGCGCAATTATATAATCGGAATAGCCCTGGAAGGAGGTAAGGGAGAAGACCCGAAAAATCGGCTATTCCTGATACCGTTCGTCTCTGCTTTTATTATAATCCTTTTCCTATTTGTGAGTGTTTTCATTCCCTAGTAGCGTATTTTTGAAAATGGTATAATGGTGTCGTGAACACGATTACCAAAAAATACAATTTAAAAGATACAGATCTTTTTCTAGACAATTCCATAAAGGAATATGTATTGAAGATCAGAGATCTGCCACACGATAGTCAGCCACGGGAAAAATTGATCAAACAAGGTCCACAGATCCTCTCTCTGCCAGAACTCCTGGCGGTAGTTTTGAACGTAGGTAGTAAAAATGAGGGAATAATGGAACTTGCAAATCGTATAGTCAAAGAATATGGTGAGAGGAGCATCTTTTCAGAGAAAAATCCGGAGAAACTTGCAGAAGATCTGAACATCCCACTCATCAAAGCCTGTCAGATCGTGGCATGTGGAGAGCTCGGCAAGAGATTTTTTGAAAAAAATTCATCGGGGTTCACCGTGATCCGTACTGCAAAAGATGCCTATGAGTATCTACGTGATATGCAAAACCTGCCGAAAGAACACTTGCGAGGGTTATATCTCAATAGTCACAATAGGATAATACACGATGAGGTTATCTCTATAGGCACTATAAATACAAATATCGTGCACCCACGCGAAGTCTTTCGACCAGCGATAGAGTACAGTGCAGTCGCTCTTGTGTTGGCGCACAACCATCCATCTGGCACAGCCATGCCTAGTGCGCAAGATATAGAGATCACCGAACAACTCATACACGCTGGCAAAATACTAGGTATAAATGTCTTGGATCATATCATCATCACGAAAGATACATTCACGAGTATAAAAGGTAACTATTAGTTTTTTCTACAATGAATACATACACGATCACATCTCCTTCGATCGAAGGGGTCATATCAGACGACTGTCTGTACTTCGAAGGTATACGCAGACCACCTGCATTTTTCACTGTACGAGACAGTGGCACTGTGGGTAGAGGAAATATTATTATTCTAGAACAATATCTAGATGACATACACCAACTTTTTATGAAAAAACTGGGAGATTTCATCGACAATAATATTGATAATGCAGAATCTCTGAAACTACAAGCTCTTCTACAAGAAATGATAAAAGTGAAGGACCTCATTGAAAATGCTCCAAAGGCAGATATAATGAGAGAGTGAACTACAAGACTTTCTTCAAGGGTAAGCATATAGCTGTAGTGGGACTAGGTCCACATGGCGAAATGGTAGCAGACATTAAATTTCTCTTGAAGACAGGAGCTCTTGTTTCTCTATATGATATACGTAGTGAAAATAGGATGCAGGGGCCACTCTCTGTGCTTAGGACTGCGGGGCTTACAAGATATGAATTGGGTACACCGCCAGGTGAGAGTCTATTGCAATCAGAATTGATCATTCTGTCACAAGAAATTCCAAAAGATTCTCTATTTCTCAAGAAAGTCTATAATGCAGGCATACGTATAGAATATCCAGATGTACTTTTTTTAAAATTAGCTCCACCGATCACTCTCATCGGCATCATGGGTCAATGTGGCAAGAGTACAGTCGCACATATGCTGTACGCTGTACTGAAGCAATCTTTCAAGGATTATGAAGCTCAAGGTCTATATTTTATCGATCCAGATCTTCCGAATGGAGCTCTGACTCATCTAAAAAAAATAAAACAAGGAGATGTTATCCTCGCTCGCATCACAGAGGAAATGCTGGGTGAATATCACGAGGCACGTATCAGTCCACATGTCGCAGTGATCACGTCTCTCACATCATCTGCTATGGAGGGTGTACCGACAGCTTTTGCTATCCTAGAACATCAGACTTACAACAACTTCATCGTGGCTACAGATATTGTGATCGATAATATAAAATCTAAATCGAATTTCACCACCAAGGCTAAAATGCTCAGGACCCGTTCTACCAACCAAGCTCTAGCGATCCAGACTGCAGAGCTTTTCAAAGTACCTGTAGAAACGGCGCAGGGTATAATCGATAATTTTACAGGACTACGTAGTCATCAGGAACTAGTAAAGAAAATAGATGGAGTAGAATTTTACAATGACTCAGCTTCTGTGACACCTCTTGCTACAGTTTTTGCACTTCAGACATTACAAAGTGCTGATGCGAAAAATATTGTGCTCATCTTGGGTGGGGCATATACAAAACACGATTATTCTGAGCTCATCTCTCTACTTTCCAGATACGTTTCTTCTGTGATTCTTTTACCTGGCACTGGTAGTCTAGGATTGCGTGAGAGTCTAGAAACGATGAGAGGTATACGTTTCTTGCAAGCACCTACACTCGAAGATGCGGTCATCATGTCTAAAGGAGAAAGTAGAAAAGGTGATAAGGTAATCTTCAGCCCAGCTTTCGAAGCTGTGGGTATACATATCTCAAGGAAAGATCGAGGTGAGAAGTTCGTAAAAGCGGTGAGGTCTCTCTAGTCCCCACAGATCATGCAGACGAGAGGCCCTCTCCATGTTTTACCTGTATATACCGCTTGCATAAGTCCAGCAACTGAGAGGGCGCTATTGGTCGATATATCAAGATCTGTATTTTTTTGAACTATTTCTTGCGCAGATATTATCTGTTCATTCGAGGCGATCCAACCAGAGGTTATGAGGGGTACCAAAGTATCTTTGCGTAACGCTGTCTGATCGACTATGGCGTCTGCGATCGATTTCTCTTCACTACTATAATTATCGACGAAAGCATCGGCTATCGAGTGGCAAGACGAAGTCTGGACAATATGGACTTCTATTTTTTTATCATTTTTTCTAAAATATTCTGCGATGGCCTGCGCCGTGGTACCAGAGGAAGTCCCCATGAAGACTGCAGAGAGATCTGGGATCTCGAGGAGTTCTTTTGCAAGAGATTCGTATCCTACAAGAGCGATATCATCATTGGACTGACGTAGACTCTCGATCGAAGGATCTTGAGTCTTCATGAAGAGGGCTTGCAGAGGTCTGTCTTGTAAAGATACTAGAATATTTTCACTTTTTAGAGCCTCTAGTTTTTCAAGTTTTTTCGGAGATATGTTTTTTCCAGCGAATATTTCTAAAGTGATATTTTTACCTTCGGAGTTCAACTTTTCAACATAGAGTCCAGCAGCCAAGGCGGCATTGCCTGAAGAAGAGATGACAAAATGCTTGCAACCTTTTGCAATCTTCTCATCTATCATATGTGGGATCGATCTGCCCTTATGAGACCCATATGGGTGCAGATCCTCTCTTTTAAAGAAGACAGGAGAAGAAAGACCCAGTTCCTTGGCTAATTCGTCATGTTTCTCGTGTGGGGTTATCATATTGATATACTACAACGTTTCAGGTACTATTAGAAGTATACAGAAAATATATGAAATCATACTGTCCAGAATGCAAAAACAATATAAATCTTTCAAATTATCCTTCACTTAAAGAAGGTATGGTCATAGAGTGCAATCATTGTGGTATTACACTGTTGATAAAGATGATACAAGACGATACTCTCACTACCGAGATTATCGACGAAGGGAAGTAATCACCGCCTCTATCATTCCACGGAATCCGTGGGAGCCAAGGAAAGCTACGACATCGCCGTCTTTTACCATGGCTTTTATTTCTTGGACAAGTCTATCATCATCTTCGATGTATCTCACATCCGAATGAGTTTTTGCAATAATTTCTGTTAGTTCGTTGCCTTCCATTGGTCTGTCACTCTCTCCTATTTTTAATTTTGTAAGTCTAGCTATAAATACAGTGTCAGAGTCTCTGAAAGCATTATCATATTTACCTATCGATTCGCGACTACGACCACCGATATTCGGTTCGAAAATTGTAATGATCTTTCCGGTATAGATAGACCTTAGATTTTTTAATACAAAAGAGGCTTTTTCTGGAGAGTGGGCAATGTCATCGAAGACAACTATATCTCCATCCAGACGTTTCTCTAGACGACGCTTCAAACCTTTGAATCCTGCAACAGCCTCAACAATTATTTTTGCATCTATACCTAGCGTATGAGCTATGGCGAAACAACCAGTAATATTTTCGGCTTGAAAAGTGCCGATCATAGGTGAATGTATTTTTATATCATTTATCTTAAAATCCAATCCGTCTTTTGTCTGTATGATGTCACTGTATATATAGTCCGCATTTTCTTTACCATACCATACCACTTTTTTATCACCGACCACTTGCACAACTTTCTCATTATCTCTACAAGCGACAATGAAACCGACAGAAGCGACAAGTTTTTCGAAAGTCTTTATAAAAGATTCTTCTGTTGGGTAAAGATCGGCATGATCCCATGACACGGCTGTGAGCAATAGGTGAGTGGGCTTGTAGTACTGAAACTTTGGAGTCGGATCTGTCGGACCACTTTTGTATTCATCACCTTCACAGACACTCCACTTACTATCTGTTATTTTTCCAGACGATTCGTGTGAAAGAGAAACACCGCCGAACATATATGATGGATTGAAATCTGCTTTTTCTAGAATATATGAAAGAAGCGCAGAGGAACTCGTTTTTCCCCATGTACCAACGCAGACTATAGAATTTTCTTTCACCAAGAATTCACCGATGGCTTCTGCAAAAGAGTATATTGGGATATTTTTTTCTCTAGCATATTGAGTTTCTGGATTCGTAGAACCTGACGCAGTTCCGACTATGACATAGTCTGGCATACCCATTTTTTCTGGATGCCAACCAGCATAGAAAGCAATATCATTTCTCTCTAGTTCTGTAGAGACAGGAGGGAAGAAACCCTTATCACTTCCTGTGACCTTCCAACCTCTATTCTTGAAGGCGATAGCCAGGGCGCTAGTGGCTACGCCACAAATGCCTACGATGTGGATATGTTGCTGGTTATTCATGAAGTATTATTTTAACCTTTTCCAAATCTTTACTCCACTCCTTCCCATCGAACCACTCCAACCCTTCGAACTGCAACTTATACACATCACCAGGTCTCTGTAATGAACCGAGATAAACATATTTTAATCCTTTATCTTTTGCCCACACCACAGCCTTGATCATCATGCCGAGCCCTATGTCCTTCGGAGACTTTTCTAAATCATAGAAAGGGTAGGAGTAGTGCAGAATATTTTTATTCATATAACATATCGCGTATCCTAGATCTAAAAAATTAAATAAAGTATTGAAATTATGATCAGTAGTTATTATTTCTTTTATTTTGTTTGCAGAAAAAGCGCCTCCGGCTTTTTTATCATAAAAATCTTTTGCGATTTTACCTATCTCCCAAGTGTATTCGGAAAAGGGGATTTTGTTTTCTTTGAGTTCTATACTTTCGGTTTTCTTTAACACCCTTCTATTCTCACTAGATAATTCAAATTTGGAAAGATCGATTCGCACACTTCTCGTCTGATGCATCTTCCCTTTATCTATTCTCGTAAAAACAAATCCATTACCATACATCTCCGAAATATTTGATTCAGAAAAATCTGTAACCTTTTCTTCTTTCCAATGAAGATATTCCATATTAGTGTAGAGCTAACCAGATACCGAAGACCACGAAAATGAAATGAACAATCCAAAAACGCATGATTGTCTTCTCTTCACTCCAACCTATGAGTTCAAAATGATGATGCAGTGGCGCCATTCGGAATATGCGACGACCTAGGATATAGCGACCGAGGACTTGTATAACCACAGTTACAGCTTCTATATAAAAAAGAAAACCAAGGAAAAAGATCGAACCGATCTCACCGATGGCGAGAGTGTTCACTGCAAATAGAGCACCGAGGCCGAGAGATCCCACGTCTCCCATCATGAACCGCGCGGGTTTGATATTGAAATATGTATAGGCGACTAGAGCACCTACAGCTGTAGCATTGAGTACAGAAATCTCTCCGAATCCATTTATCCAACTCAATAGTGTGAGAGCACTGAATGTCGTGATGAGCATGCCTCCAGCCAGACCATCCATACCGTCTGCGATGTTGACGGCATTCGCTGTGAACATAACTATGAAAATAATAATCGGGATAATGAACCAGCCTGCAAAAATATCAATACCAAAAGGAAGGTAAATGTAGTGCCAAGCTTGACCCAGCTTGCTATACACCCACCAAGCTGTGATGGTGCCCGCTACGAACTGTAGGAGTAGTTTCTCGTGCACATGGATACCTTTTCCAGGTCTAGAACCAAGCCATACCGAAGTTCTTTTAAATATAGTCCAAGGAAAGGTGACTATATACCAGAGACGCATCTTCCAATCCTTGTGGACTTTTATAAGTGTAATAATATGAGTCAGTTTTCTAGATCGTCTCTCTGCTCCAAAAATATTTAAAAGGTCATCCAGTCCACCAAGTATTGCGGCTAGAAACATAACTCCGAGTGGCACCCATGTGAAGCTACGAGACCAATTGAAGAGAAGACTGATAACTCCTACAGTTACGATGATGAGGAGACCTCCCATGATAGGGGTGTTGTCTTTTCCCTTACGAGACTCTATGGAAGCTAGTTCGACCTTGGCCGTTTTCATAATATGGAAACGGTTCAAAAGGTGAATGAGCAGAGGTGACCATAGGAAAGCGACTGCACAGGCGAAAACAGAAAAGCCGAGGATATAGCCCAAATCAGCCGTTCCTTCTAGTATGCTTATCATATCGCATACTTTAGCATAAAATGCAGTAAATTACAGCCTCAAGCGCCTAATCTCAGTCTTGGATTTCAGGGCTCGCAGGAGAGTATAGTTTTCCTCTGCTGTCTTTTCTACCTCGATCCATTCTTGTTCTGTGAGAGATTTTTCTAAATCAGTGATTTTTATTATTCCTTGTCTCACACCATGTCCATATTCTCCATCAGTCGGCCATGCGATGGTGTGTGTGTAGTAGATAGTAGATGGTGTCGAGTCTGTATAATCAACTTTGTGAATTAGCAGAACATGGTCTCTATCTTTATTTTCCAATCCACCGAGCATGGTGATCATATCTCCTTGAGAAATATTTTTAAGATCGATCGTCATACTATTTTTATCATGAGCAAGTGTAGCCACGTCAGCATTTTCTATCGGACGAAATCTGGCACGCAGTTTTCCGAGTAATCCTTTTTGAAAAGGGAATGAGAGTTTGAGATGTTCATATTCTGATTTAAGAATGTAGTATGCGAGCCCAGAGCAGTCGATGCCGATATTATTTTCTACAAGAAATTTCTTGAGACTTACAGAGTCGATAGCTTTCAAATTTATTTTCTGTAAAAGCGCAGTATTTTCCACTTCGTCCTGAATATTTTCTGGACTACCTTTTCCAATCTGGACTTTGAGTTTCGCACGTGCCCGTAAATGACGATTGTTGTAGTAGGGAATAGAGCAAACAGCTCCACCAATGTGGAAATTCATGTACTGACCTATGACAGAGAGAGCTTTTTCTGAAAGGAGTTTGGTTGGCATTTGTTTCATATAATATCTTTTTCTATTTCCTTTCCTCTCCCATTAAACTTATTATGCGTCTCCATTATCCCTCTCTCACTTTGAATACGAACTAAGTCACTATTTAATTTTGTATTTTTATATTCCATAACTTTGTAACCAGCTTTCTGTAAAGATTCGGTATTTATTTTTTTTACACTAGCAGTAACTCTCTGTATTATCTGTGCACCATCGTTGATAACAATAAGAGAATCAACATCTTTGTCTGTAAGTGCAGACAAATGGGCTTCGAATGTAGTCATACCCGCAACTCCTTTTTCTCGAGCTTTCATCTGCAATTGAGATTCATAAGTTGTAGATGCGGGTTGTCGAGCATTTATTTCAATTAAAAATAACTTATCTCTTTCTTCATCATATATAACATCGATACCGAAGAGTCCTTTCCAACCATCGTCCTGCAATTTTTTTCCAATGAGACTAGATATATTATGAAAATCTACGAGATGACTCTCTGTAAGAATAGTAGGAGGCACACTCCAGTCATTACCTATAGTGCTAAATGGATTGTCTGTGAAAGGAGCAAGACCTGTGATCTGATAACTGATATTACCCACAAGAATCTTGTCTTTCGCCACTACAATATTTACAGTGAACATTGGTCCTTTTATATATTCGGTCACCCGAGCTTCACGATCCGGAAACCTTGCCTGAATTTCTTTTAAAGAATTTTCGTTCTGAATATGCAGTGTTCCTTCTCCGGTATGACTATGAGCCCACTGGACTACGCAAGGAATATTTTTTATATCCTTGGTTAACATGACAGAGTGAGGAGGGAGGAGTCTCGCGAGTTCGCCCAACCACTCTACTTGAGTTATTTTGTTCTCAATCTTTTCTGCGAGTTCGGCGCTGGGATTCAAAAGATTCCAGTTATTTTTTTTAGCAATTTCCTCTATCTGTTTTGTATTTTTAAATACCAAGATTGAGGATTCTCCGATATTTTTAACACCAGAAAGAAGCTCCAATGTGTCTGATGACCCATCGCCGGATAGGATAGAATATGTCGAACTTTCGAGCATTCCTTCTGCCCTTTCTCTATCTTTTGTGATGTAGATTATTGAGTTTTTCGCCATATATGTGATAGTCTGATAACTATATCATATGAGTATATTTTATGTGATTTCTACACCTATCGGCAACCTCGAAGACATCACTCTCCGGGCTATTCGTATTCTCAAAGAAGTGGATCTGGTGCTGTGCGAGGATACTAGAGTCACCCGCAAACTTTTCGAAAAGCATGCTATCTCTACTCAGACCATGAGCTATCATGCCCAGAGCGGTGAGGCGAAGGTTGAAATAATTCTCGAAGAAATTGCCAAAGGAAAAAACATTGCACTAGTCACTGATGCTGGAACTCCTGGCATCTCTGATCCAGGTTCACTTTTGATTTCTAAAATCAGACAAGAATATCCAGATCTGAAAATCGAGTCTGTGCCTGGAGCATCTGCTCTGACATCCGCACTTTCCATCGCGGGAGTTCCTACTCATGAATTTATTTTTCTAGGTTTCATGCCACACAAGAAGGGAAGAGAAACTCTTTTTAAAGAGATCGCGATATCAGAAAGGACTATGGTTTTCTACGAATCAACACATAGGATTATGAAAACTCTAGAGTCTCTGAAGGAACATTTAAATCAAACAGAAAAAAAGGTCACGATCGTCAGAGAGATAACGAAAATTTATGAGGAAGTGATACAAGGTAGCGCAGAAGAAGTCCTTGA
Source organism: uncultured Candidatus Saccharibacteria bacterium (assembly GCA_964349165.1). Classification (GTDB taxonomy): domain Bacteria; phylum Patescibacteriota; class Minisyncoccia; order Phycocordibacterales; family PALSA-1337; genus CAIOGI01. Next base: position 9,881 of record CAYGFL010000002.1, on the reverse strand, counting down.
AAGACTCACGACAACTCCAGAAAAACAGAAAGGAGAGTTTGTGGTCATCGTCTCTGTGATATAATGGTGAGGTAATTTTTTAAATTAAATAATATATGTCAAAACGACAATGGCTGTGTGTGCTCGGTATATGGATAATGTTCTTTCTTTTTCTCGGACTGCCGTCCATGTGGCACAAGATCATCGCTCTTGCATCTGGGCTACTCATTATAGTTATCGCGTATCGTTTTCCTGCTGATGTAGACAATAAACTGAATTAGCATGAAGATACGGAGGACGATAAGAAAATTGGCTTGGAGTACAATAGGCGTGCTTGTTCTTTTCACTATCATCATTAATTTCAATAGAATATCTATTCATAATGCCATCTCCTACGGAGAACAACTTCTATATACCAGCACTACAACAGATCATCTCGCGGCAGTCATCGATGGCCCACCTCCTTTTGTCGTGACTCATGTGAAGACTCCTGAACCTCTCAAGGCTCTATATATGACTAGTTGGGTTGGTGGAAATATAAAACTTCGCGATGCTCTAGTCAAAATAATCGACGACACAGAGCTCAATGCTGTCGTGATAGATATAAAAGATTATACCGGTCGGATCGCTTTTGAAGTGGAAGATCCGGAATTGGCGAAGTTCGGTTCATCGGAGAGACGCATCACAGATATAAAAGAATTTATCGGAGAACTTCATGATAAAAATATATATGTCATAGGTCGTATCTCTGCTTTTCAAGACTCATACTTGGTCAAAACTCATCCAGAACATGCTGTGAAAGATAAGGCGGGGGCAGTGTGGAAAGATCACAAGGGTGTAAGTTGGCTCGATGCTGGCGCAAAACCTGTCTGGGATTATCTAGTTGCTATAGGTGACGAAGCATATTCTGTAGGATTTGATGAATTGAATTTTGACTACATACGTTTTCCATCAGATGGAAATATGGAAGACATCGCGTATCCGTATAGTCAGGGTAAAATAAAATCGCAAGTGTTAAAAGAGTTTTTTGCATACATAGACAATGTTTTTCGTACAAAAGGTGTGCCGATCTCTGCCGACCTTTTCGGTATGACGACTTCGAATAAAGATGATCTGGGAATCGGGCAGATTCTAGAAGATGCTCTAACACATTTCGACTATGTTGCTCCGATGGTCTACCCATCTCACTACCCACCAAACTTTAATGGATACAAAAAGCCGGCAGAGAAACCATATGAAGTTATTTCGTATGCTATGGGTAAGGGTGTGGAGAGAGCTATCGCAGCAAGTACAACTCCTTCGAAATTACGACCATGGTTGCAAGACTTCAGTATCGGTGGAACCACATACACTAAAGAGATGGTGCGCGCGCAGATCACTGCAACTTATGATGTAGGTCTCACTAGTTGGATGATGTGGAATGCTTCGAATAGGTACACAGCGTCGGCTCTGAATCGCGTATCCACAACTACTGTGGACAAGGGCTTGCAAAATTAAATAATCGTAGTATTATAATACTCCAGACAGCAACGTGCTGTTCCCACGGTAAATGAAGGTGTACGTCTACTTGTTGTAGGCGATCCACGCACTCTCATGGTAGGAAAACAACAGCAACAACTCCACACAGTATGGCCAAAAATAAAGTAGCCACAGGTTCCACTATTGCTCCTGTTCGTTCTGGTTCGGATCTTCTCAACCTGCTCAGTCGCAGTCAACGACCTCCTTCCGCTGATATCAACAATCACTGGCGCCCCGACTATCCCCCTGGAATGTCACGCCCAATGCTCCTCCCTCGCGGGCCTTCATCGCGGCCCCAGTGATTCAAGATGACAAAATGGTTTCGAAGTCCCCGAGTGTGCAATGCACTTGGGGATTTTCTATGATAAAATATACCCAAACATTCTCCATATTTATATGAACGAAGAAAGAGTCACATATTTTGCTCAAACTGACGCTCGAAATAAAAAAGTAACTTTTGGTATTAAGGCAAAAGATCGCACACGCCATGTCTACATCATCGGAAAAACAGGAATGGGAAAATCCACTCTTCTTGAAAACATGGCAGTGCAGGATATTAAAAATGGAGAGGGAATGGCATTCATCGATCCTCACGGTAAGACCGCAGATCTTCTACTAGAATATATCCCACCGGAGAGGGTGAAAGATGTAATATATTTTGCACCGTTCGATACAGATCACCCGATATCTTTTAACGTTCTCGAAAGTGTCGATCCAGACAAGCGTCATCTCGTCGTCTCTGGACTCATGAGTACCTTTAAAAAAATCTGGCAAGATGCATGGTCTGCCAGAATGGAATATATTTTAACGAACACTCTACTCGCACTACTAGAATATCCAGAAGCTACTCTACTCGGTGTAAATCGTATGCTTTCTGATAAAAAGTTCCGTGAAAAAGTAGTAGCAAATGTTACAGATCCAGCTGTGAGATCTTTCTGGGTAGAAGAATTTGCAAACTATACAGAAAGAATGGCGGCAGAAGCTGTGCCTGCGATACAGAACAAGATAGGGCAATTTACAGCCAATGCGCTGATCAGAAATATGATAGGTCAGTCGAAATCTTCTTTTAATATCCGTGAAATCATGGATAGTAAAAAGATAATGATAATCAACCTGTCGAAGGGTAGAATAGGAGAGACAAACGCCAATCTCCTCGGCGGAATGCTCATCACAAAGATCTACCTTGCAGCTCTATCACGTGCCGATGTCCCAGATCGAGTACTCAAAGGAATGCCAAATTTCTATCTTTTTGTAGACGAGTTCCAATCTTTTGCCAATGAATCTTTTGCAGACATCTTATCTGAAGCGAGAAAATATAAATTAAATCTGACGATGGCTCATCAATATATAGAGCAGATGGAAGAAGAGGTGAGAGCTGCAGTCTTCGGTAACGTCGGTACGATGATAGTTTTTCGTGTAGGTGCATATGATGCAGAGGTTTTGGAAAAAGAATTTATGCCACAATTTACAGCAGAAGATATTGTAAATCTAGGTTATACACAAATATACTTAAAACTCATGATTGATGGTATCAGTTCGCAACCTTTTTCCGCAATGACTCTTCCTCCAATAGCCCAACCAGAAACATCTAGTGCAGTAGAAGCGATAGCGATGTCTCGACAACAGTTCGCTCATACTCGCGATGAAGTAGAAAAAGCAATTTCTGACTGGATGGAACCGATCATCGTACCTCCGAAGCTGAAAGTGATGTCCCAGCCGAAACCTATTCCTCAATCTACACCTGCACCAGCAACCTCGCCTACACCTAAACCTCCCACACCTCCACCACCATCTCCTCCACCTCAACAGACTCACCAACCATTTAAAGCAGTAATACCAAAAGTCATTTCTAAACCAAATCCTCCAGAGACTGTTCCACTAGCGAAACTAGAACCGAAGGTTGTGACTAAAGTAAATTCCAAAGAAGCATCACCAGAGCATGTGAACGAGCTTCGCAATGCTCTGGCTTCTGTCCTAGGTAATCAAAGACCTCCTGGAAAAGAGATACCAAAAATAGATCAGAAACCTCCTGCACCGAATATTACTTCGAAGGCAGATACCCAAGAAGTTTCTGAAGATGTACTAAAAGGTGTTCTCAAGGTAGACTAAAAGAGCCTAATTTCGGCATATATGGCAAGAAAAGTCCTCATATTTTCACTCGCATACTATCCTCACCTCGTGGGTGGGGCAGAGGTTGCAGTCAAAGAAATCACTGACAGAATAGGTAGTGATATGGAATTTGACATGGTCACTCTCTACGCAGGTAAATCCCGTTTCGAACGTATAGGTAATGTGAATGTGTATCGAGTCGGTCCTAAGATAAATATTAGAGGATCTGCAGTTCCTTCTATTTCACATTTCATAAAATTTCAATATGTAGCTTTTGCTTTTTTTAAATCTCTTTCACTTCATTATAAAAACCATTATGATCTCACTTTGTCTATTATGGCGAGCTTCAATGCGTTTTCAAATCTTTTCTTTAAACTTGTGCATCCGAAAATTCCATTTCTCTTAACTCTGCAGGAAGGGGATTCCATAGAGCATATCAAGAAGTCGTTGGGTAAAATGTATCCTCTATACATACAAATATTTAAAAAAGCAGATTATATACAAGCCATCTCACATTTCCTAAAAGATTATGGGATAAAAATGGGTGCGACATGTCCAGCATCAGTCGTTCCAAACGGCGTTGATTTCAAAACATTCTCTACAAATCCTTTACAAAGTCAGGTCAAAGCACTTCTCCATGAATTGGAAATAGATGCTTTCGATACTGTACTCATAACCACTTCTCGGCTAGTGCACAAGAACGGAGTCGGAGATATTATAGACGCACTGACCTTTTTTCCAGCTACGTCCACAGGTGAGGTGAAGCTTGTCATCCTCGGCACTGGGCCTCTGGAAAAATTCTTGATAGAGAAAGTTCGGTTATTAAAATTGGAGAATCGGGTAAAGTTCGTAGGTTTCGTTCCACATCGCGAGATACCACTCTATCTACATGCCTCGCACATTTTCGTGAGACCTTCTCTATCTGAAGGAATGGGGAATTCATTCATAGAAGCGATGGCTGCGGGATTGCCCGTGATCGCTACTCCAGTCGGAGGTATTCCAGATTTTCTTTTTGATAAAAAGACAGGACTATTCTGCGAAGTAGAAAATCCGAAAAGTATCGCAGAAAAAATAGATCTATTGATGAGGGATAGAGAATTGCGTGAATACATCATACGAAATGCTCAAGAAATGGTAAAAGATAAATATGATTGGGACTTCACAGTGGGTAAGATGAGGGGTATATTTGAGAAACTATGAATCAAAATAAGGTTAGATTGAATATCCTCATTGCAACAGGTATATATCCGCCAGCTATAGGTGGACCTATGAAATATGCCCAAGAACTGGGGATAGAGTGGGGAAAAGCTGGGCATAACGTGAGGATAAAGACTTTTACACAGGTTGAGCACATGTTGCCATCTGGTCTTCGACACTTATATTATTTTTTCAAAATACTGCCCTCTGTGCTATCTGCAGATTTTATTTTCGCTCTAGATACTTTCAGTGTAGGCACTCCAGCTACCGTCGCTGCGAAGATATTCGGAAAGAAAATAATAATGCGCACTGGTGGAGATTTCCTCTGGGAGGGATATGTAGAGAGGACTCACGACATGGTTCTATTAAAGAATTTTTACGAGACGACACCAGAAAAATGGTCTAGAAAAGAACGCTTGATTTTTAAAATTACTAAATGGACTCTACAGAATGTCTCCACTCTTGTTTTTTCTACATCCTGGCAGAGAGATATTTTTATAAAAGAATATGATTTGAACCCAGAAAATATCTGCATTGTAGAAAATCACTACGGCTCTAAACTACCAAGCTCTGTTCCGACAAAGAAAGATTTTATTGCTGGCACACGTAAATTGAAATGGAAAAATCTCGATGTATTAAAACAAGCTTTTGAAAATATGAGAGAGGTATCGCTCGACCTCGGTAATTATAGACACGAAGAGTTTATGAAAAAAATGTCGGAATGTTACGCTACTATCCTCGTCTCTCTCGGTGATATCAGTCCCAATATGATCCTCGAATCTATTAAATTTAATAAACCCTTCATAATTACAAAAGAAAACGGACTCATGGATCGTATCGGTGACATAGCAATCACTGTAGATCCCCAAAATGTCGAAGATATAAGAGAAAAAGTTCTCTGGCTATGTGTGAAAGAAAATTATGATAAGCAGGTCGAGAAGATAATGAATTTTAGTTCCACTCATTCTTGGTCTGAGATTGCCCTTGAGATTGTCGATATTTATGAAAAAATAAAATAATTATAATCGCACCATGAAACTTCTAATGATATCTACAGATAGGAATATATTCGATAAAAACAGCGCGGTGGCGCAGAGGCAGATAGAGTATGCAAAAAAATACGAGGAAGTGCATATCATCATATTTTCCAATAGAGATTTTAATGAGACTAGTCTCGGTTCGAATATTTTTATATATCCTACGAGATCACTTTCTCGATGGTTATATGTTTTCGATGCATTGAGACTAGGAAGATTCATCGTAGAAAAAAGAAAGATTGGCGATGTGACCTGCCAAGATCCTTTTGAGACGGGACTTGTTGGTGCGCTCATAAAAAACCGTGAGCCAGTCTCGCTAGAATTGCAGATCCATACAGATATCGGCAGTCCATATTTTCAGACATTTACATTTTTAAATAGAGTGCGAACTTTGATTTCGAGATACGCGCTACCAAGAGCAGATCATATACGCGCTGTCTCGTATCGTATACAAGAATATTTAAGTACATTCATAGAACCATCACGTATAGAAGTGCGACCCATCGCAGTCGATGTTGAAAAGATAAAAAATGCACCAGTCACGACGGATCTACATCAGAAATATCCGCAATTTTCAAAAATAATTCTCATGGTTTCTAGATTAGAAAAGGAGAAAAATATTGAGATGGCGATAGAATCTTTTAAAATGATCGTGAAAGAAATACCGAAAGTTGGGCTCATAGTAGTCGGTTCTGGAAGTGAAGAAAGTAAATTAAAAAATTTGACTAAGAATCTTGGTCTAGAACGATCAGTGATATTCGAAGGTTGGCAGAATGATACGGCCTCATACTACAAAACTTGTGATTGTTTTCTCGTGACTTCTTGGTACGAGGGATACGGTATGTCGATAATCGAAGCTCATGCTGTCGGTGCGAAAATAGTTTCCACAGACGTCGGGGTGGCGAGGGAGGTGGGGGCGGAAATAGTCGGGTATTCACCGGGAGAGGTTTCAAAGAAAATTACAGAAATAACTTCATAATTATGGATAAAAGAAATACAAAAATCGGTTTTATCGGTCAGGGGTGGATTGGGAAAAATTATGCTGATGATATGGAACAGCGCGGTTTCGATGTGACTCGCTATGCCAAAGAGGCACCTTACGAAAATAACAAAGACACTATCCGTGAGTGCGATATTGTATTTATTGCGGTACCTACACCAACGACTCCGAAAGGATTTGATGCAAGTATTTTGAGTGGAGTGCTGTCTCTCGTGGGTAAGGGTAAGATCGCGGTGATAAAATCCACGACACTTATGGGTACTGTTCGTAAATTGCAAGCTGAAAATCCGACCATTACTATCGTAAACTCTCCAGAATTTCTCTGTATCAATACAGCCGCTTATGACGCATCTCATCCATCGAGAAATATTATAGGTCTTGTAGAACGTACAGAAGATAATCTCAAAATAGCGGAACTAATTCTAAGTGTTTTACCTAAGGCCCCACATACTCTGCTCTGCTCGTACGAAGAAGCCGAGCTTATAAAATATTCGCACAACATCAACGGCTATTTTCAGATCATTCTTTCAAATATTCTTTACGATGCCACCCAAAAATTGGGAGCTGATTGGAGTGTACTCAAGGAAGCCTTTGAACATGATCCTATGATGTCATCCACATATTTAAATCCTATTCATAAATGCGGAAGAGGGGCAGGCGGGGCATGTTTCATCAAGGATTTTGAGGCGTTTATAGAATTTTTTCAGAATGATGTACGTGACAAAAAAGGTATCGAGGTCCTCAAAGCTCTCCGTGATAAAAATATTGAATTACTTAGGACAAGTGGGAAAGATACAGACCTTCTCGATGGTGTGTATGGTAAAAAACCTTAGAGTTGTATAGAATGTGGACTATGTTTAAAGATAAAAAAGTTGTTGTGACTGGAGGAGCTGGCTTCATAGGGACGCATGTATCGAATGCACTTATAAAAGAAGGTGCAGAAGTTCATATTATTGATAACTTGTCTGGTGGTAAAAAAGAAAAAGTTCACAAGCATGCGATTTTGCATATAAAAGATATTAGAAATATTCAAGAGATCGAATCTATTTTTATTGGAGCCCAATATGTATTTCATTTTGCTGCAGTTCCACGTGTCCAATATTCTATCGAGCATCCTCTAGAATCTTTTGAGGTTAATACTAAAGGTACTCTGAATGTGTTGGAATCTGCTCGTCGAGCGAAAATGTCTAGAGCCGTCTATTCTGCCTCTAGTTCTGCATATGGAGACCAATCTGTCATGCCATTGGTAGAAACGATGTCGACTCATCCAAAAAGCCCGTATGGATTGCAAAAATATGAAGGTGAATTGATGTGTAGGTTGTACAGTGAGGTGTATGCTCTGCCGACTGTTTGTCTGCGTTATTTCAATGTATATGGTCCAGGGCTTGACCCAGAAGGCGCTTATGCTCTGGTGATAGGTAAATTCCTCAAACAACGCAGTCTGGGGCAAGCCATGACAATAACTGGTGATGGCACACAAACTAGAGATTTTACTCATGTTACAGATGTTGCTAGGGCGAACTTACTCGCAGCGATAAATGATAATGTGGGAAAAGGTGAGACGATAAATATCGGGGCAGGTAATAACGCATCAATCCTAAAGATTGCAGAACTTATCGGTGGAGAGATTGAACATATTCCTGCGAGACTAGAGCCAAAAGACACTCTGGCGGATAATTCACTGGCAAAGAGATTATTGGGATGGACACCGTCCGTTTCTCTTGAGGAGGGGATTGGAGAGCTTAGGGAGATGTGGGGGATTAAATAAATTAATACGGATTCATGATTCATATACTAGCAACACTTTACCGAACCACTGAACAGAAATATCCTAAACATATAAAAGCTGTTCACTTCATATTCTCAGGTGGTATGGGGGCTGTGACGAATATCGGTCTCCTGTTCATTCTCACTCATTATTTTGGTATCTATTATATTATTTCTGGAATAATATCCTTTACCCTATCTATCTCCGTAACCTTTTTTTTACAGAAAAGATTAACCTTTAAAGATACTACAGCTCATGATATACATAAAAAGTTCGCCACTTTTACTCTAATTGCAATCGTGAATCTTTGTATAAATACACTTCTCCTCTATTTTCTTGTGGAAAAGTTGGGAGTGTATTATGTATTAGCGCAAATTCTCTCTTCTGGGGTCATTGCCTTCTGGAGTTACTTCGCCTATAAATTTTTTGTTTTTAAGGTATAATTGCCGGAATGAACCTCCTCATCACCACCCAGAAACTCGATAAAAATGATCCTATCCTAGGGTTTTTTCACGATTGGGTACATGAATTTTCCAAGCATTGTGAGACTGTGAGTGTCATATGTCTTTTTAAGGGTGAATATGACTTACCAGACAATGTAAGAGTCTTTTCTCTAGGAAAAGAAGAACGACAATCGAGGATACAATACATAATCCATTTTTATTGGTTTATTATTCATGAACGTAAAAAATACGATACAGTCTTCGTTCACATGAACCAGATTTACGTCGTTCTTGGAGGTCTTCTATGGAGACTTTTTGGAAAGAGAATCGGTCTCTGGTATACACACCGAGCGGTGGATTGGACACTCCGTGTAGCGACTATGCTGTCCCACGATATATTCACAGCGTCCAAAGAGAGTTTCAATATACCCACAAAAAAATTACATATTGTGGGGCATGGTATAAATATCGAAAGGTTTGTTAAAAAAGAAAATTACCCACATAACAACATTATTCTATTAAGTGTTGGTAGGATTACTCGTATAAAAAATCTAGATACATTGATCGAGGCTGTCTCAATTTTATCAAAAGGAGGCATGGAGGTTGTGTGTGATATTGTCGGGCCACAAGTTACTCCAGATGATACTGTGTATTTCCATGAACTACAAAGGCTTGTGAAAGATAGAGGTATAGAAGATAAGGTAAGATTCACTGGAGGTGTGACTGGTGAAAAAATCAAAGAATTTTATTGGAAGAGTGATTTTAATATTAATCTTGCGCCGACAGGAGGAGTGGATAAGGTGGTGCTCGAAGGGATTGCAGCAGGGGTT
>CAYGFL010000001.1:0-41334 GCA_964349165.1 uncultured Candidatus Saccharibacteria bacterium | reverse complement strand
GCAAGAGAAATAGTAACGACTTTTGTTGCGTCTCGAACAGTTCCTCCTTTTGCAATATCAGAATAAGCCTTGATTTGAGCAAGACCATCTTTTGCCTGCACAGCGAGGATAGATGTGGTAAGAGTAGTCTTACCATGGTCGACGTGACCGATAGTACCTACGTTAACATGCGGTTTTGAACGATTAAATTCTGCTGCCATATGATTTTAGTGCTTTGACTTCGCTAGATACGAGCGTGAAGAGTTCATATCTCGCAAAACCAAAGATAAATTATGTTAATAAATAAAGTGTGGATAATAACTAAACACCAACGCAAGAAAACTGCGTAATAGCTATACTAGCAAGCTAGATAAATAAAGTCAAATTTAATTAGAACACCGCATCCAATAGATCCCCTATTGAGTAGAAGACGTTGGCTAGAAAGTTGGTGCCGTATGTCGCGCTAGCTCGTGGTGAAGATGATGATGCTGGTGCAGATTGAACTTGCACGTACACAGTCTTGGTAGTCGAAGTCTGTGCTGAATCTTTACAAGTTAGACTGTATGTTATAGAAGCTGTTGGATACAGAGTAGCGGTACCAGATGTGCCTATATTGGAACTCCAGTTACTAGAACAGCTCACAGTATTACTTGATGACCAAGTCAACACTACGGCTTTTCCCGCTTCATTGGTTGTCTTGTTTGAAGTGAGAGTAACAGATGCTGGGGCTACAGAAGTCGATGGAGTTGGTGTAGAAGATGTAGTCGGTGATGGGGTTGCGGTGGTAGATTGTGTAGGTGAAGGAGAGACACTAGGGGTGGTGTAGGTACTAGGTGATGGAGAGTATGATGGTTCAGGGTTTACTATCTTGGTAGATGTCATACAGGTGTATCCTTTAGGACAGTTATATGTCTGGGTGACACAATTGTATCCTGATGGACAAGATGGAGCTGTGTTACCTGCGGTACAGGTGTAGCCTGAGGGGCAAGCGACATTCTCTATAATTGGAAGTGGCCCTACAGTAAATGAGACTGCAGACACTAGCCCTCCAATACCTCGCACTCTTGCTATATATAAACCATATGAAGTAGTTGATGGAAGTGTGAAGTTATATGTTCCTGGATTACCGATTAGAGAAGTGGATATTAGAGTTCTAGTTTCATCTGCGGTCATCACATCTACAGATACTCCTCCGGATAAATTACTTGTCCAGCGTATAGGAACAACTGAACCTGGTGTGAATTTTTGACCTGGAGTTGGAGAGAATAATGAGATGAAAGGAATGCTTGGTGGCGTGGTGGTTGCGGTTACAAATCTGATTTCTGGTGGTTGACCACCTGCACCAATAGTTTCTACATATATTTTATACCTAGTATCAAACACCTTTAAGTCTGTTGGTACGCTCCAGACGACTGACTGTCCCTTTTCTCCAGTGCCGACAGGGTTGACTGTAGCGATGGTGATTTCTGTGGTCCACACATTTCCAATAAGTCTCTTGAGGTAAACATTTACAGATTCTTTTACAAACGATTCATTCCAACTAATTACATAGTCCTTTCCCTTTGTTATTTCAGTCGTTGGATTCTTTCCAAAAGCAATAATAACATTTGAAATAGAAGGATAGTTTCTGGAGGGGTTAGAGCATTCTGCATTAAGTCTTGGAACAGTAATCGGTCCGACATATCCTGTCGCTGGTAGTCCCACACTGGTCTGATATGAAATTACAGCCATTTTTGTGGTTGTTCCGAAATATGCTTGCTCTACTCCAGAAGGAAGTCTTAAGAATCCTTTACTTGTTAGAAGCTTCTGTAGAGCTACAACATCTCGTCCTGTACTACCTAATCCAAAATATTGAGTGAATGTGTAGCATAAATTAGTCGCCGTACTCGTCGCATTTGTCGGTTGTGGCACTATTGTCGGCGAAGGAGAAACAGAAGTCATAACAGTAAATGTGTTGTCGCTCATATCGTTCACATTCACTCCATTTACACTAGCTTTTGCTACTAGTTTATATGTTCCTAATGGTAGATTGACGCGATATTTTATAGTTCCTCCATTCTGCTGATTTGCAAATGTTCCTATCGTAAAATCTTTTTCTGTCACAGTCTGTCTCAAGCCACTTTCACCTATAACAGAGAATGTTCCATAACCTTTAGCCTCAATACTTATCGGATGTCCCACAGGAATATTTGATGTAGACCATTTTATGTCTTGGGTAGTTGTCTGGATCCATTTTTCGGAGCCGTTGGGGGAGGAGACAGTGATAATAGTAACCGGGGTAGGATTAGAGCCCTCTAAATTAACAGCAGGAGAAGTTAATCGTGTTAACCCTGGACTGTCACCATCAACATTAAACTTGCGTAGATCTGATGAACTATCTGAATAATAAATTTTTGTAATTGCAGTCCTATAAAGACCACTGAATATCGGTGGTCCCATTATACCTGTATATGAGAATGTTCTTGATGACCCTGGAGTAATAATCCAAACACTAAATGTGTCTCCTACTTGAGATGATGGTTGTACAGTGGTCAGAGACGAAGTTAGACTAGCTGAAATGCCTTCTGTGCTGGTAGCTAGAGCTATACTGGCATTTTTTGAAATAAATATATCACGGCTTCCGGTATTACTAGTGGTAAAGTTAAAAGTCAAAACTGCTTTATTGGGTTGTTGGGTACCATTATCGATTATGGAAACTGAGGAACTCTGATTGGTGACAGAAATAGCAGGAGTTGTGGTAGCCTGTGCCCCCACCACCTGTGGCAAAACAACTAGAGATAAAGCAACCGCAAACCCAACAATAAGTTTTTTCATTATATAAATTTAATAAGTAAATAAAGTAACTACCTAATATAGTAACATTTTTACAGGGGGGGGTAGAGTGGTTATCCCCACTTAATTTTCACCAACTCATAGAGAGTAAAAAAATAAGATGATAGAGTAACCGAGGATGCTTTACTATTTACCCATTCCACAGGCACTTCTTTTATATTTAATCCATTTTTCTGTGCGATAGACAAAATATCTATATCAAATCCCCATCTATATATCCTCTGTAATGGAAATATGATGTTTGCGGATTTTGCCGTGAAGAGTTTGAATCCCCTCTGGGTGTCATATATACCAGGAGTGGCTACCTTTCTTATTAGCCATTTTGCCAATCTGCCGAATATCCTACGATACCCATGATTATCATCTTGTATAGTAGCTCCAGGCACTTCTATAGAAGCTATGACAATATCCGCACAATTTTTCATATATCCCATGAACCTTTCGAGATTATCTATCTTCACCGAGTGATCTGCGTCCATGAAAAGTCTATAATCCCCTCTTGCCTCGAGCATTCCTCTCTTGACCGAGTACCCTTTTCCCATATTCTGCTCATTTTTAAGTATCTTCACATCGTACTTTTCCAAAACTTTTATGGTATTGTCTGTTGAACCATCGTCCACTACGATTATTTCGTAAGTAATATCTTTTATATAGTTAGTAATAGCAATCAGAGTCTCTCCTATGCGCAGAGCTTCATTGTATGCTGGAATGATGATTGAAAGTTGTGGCTTCATAGCTATCTCCATCCTTTTAACCACATTCTAGCCGATAACTCACCATCTGTCAGATTTCTGCCGTATGTGAGCGGACTAAAGAATATGAACAGAGTAAGACTTAACATAAGGAAAATATAAATAGTAATTACCTTGTGATGTATATGGTGTTGTATGACATAGCACAAAGCTATAATACTAAAAATGAGTGCCGCTTCATAATGATAGAGGAACATCACCCTACCAATAAACATAAAAGGTAGAAAATTAACTAGAAATCCGGTGAGGATAAATAGCAAAACCTTGTTGCGATCTTTTTTGATCAACGCCTGCCAAGCTAGTAATAATATAGATAGAGTGCCAAGCAAGTATATAAGAGGGTTACCTAGCAAGTATATATATGAACTTCCTTCTTCGGTTTGTACTCCTTGCCAATAAAATACAGATCTAGTCATCAGAGGCCACGAATACCAAGGACTAGAGTATGAATGCGTGGCAGTGAGAGTCTTATTCGCCTCATACATTTCTACATTTAATTCTATAAACTTTCCAAAAAATCCCTTCGGCACCAAATCACTATTTTCATATTGACTGCCGATTAGAGTTTTCTGAAATCTATCGGTCATAAAAGGGTCTCCCGGTCCAGAATGTGTGAGATATGCAAAATGTATTGCAAAGATGCTCATATAGAAAGCGAGACCGATGATAGCGTATACTGCAAAGAACTTCAGAACTTTGACTATATATCTAGTCCTTACTAACTCTGCGATCATGATAAGTAAGGGAAAAGCTAATCCTGTCCATTTAATACTGAAAGCGCAGGATGCAAGTAGGGCAGATAGAACGAGTAAAGATTTCTTTGATTCATTCTTAATATAAAAAAGATAAAGCAAAACAGCAGAGAAACCACAGAGTAACAGCCAACTGTCGAAAAGTATGAATCTAGATTGGATGACGAGAGAGTTTTCTAGACATAATAGAGCTCCAGCCGTGAAAGATAATAATTTAGAAAAATTTAATTTTCTACATATACCATATATAACTAGAGGCAATAGAATACCAGCGATAAGTGGCAAAAGGCGTAGGATGATTATGTCTGATGGTAAGGCATTCCCTATTGTCCCAAAATCTACGTTATATGGCACTCCGACTATATCACCGAAGAACTTCGTGACGAGTTTTGCAAAAGGAGGATGAATATCGAAATAATATTTACCACTCTCATAGCTACTGACGAAACTACCCATGTATACCTCATCGAATACTACAGCAGAAGGTTGACCGAAAAACGGGATGTGGGTGATGATGCTAATCGTTGCAAGTAGAAATAGTGTTTTCATCCTGAATATTATACATCATCTCGTTCTACACTCTATATTTTACTGATCATCTTACTGATGTATGGATGGAGTGCTTAGGAAATATCCAAAATAATTGGTTGACATCACACTGGGGGTCACATTCATGCTACCTCCCGCTACTCCAGATTGAACCGTGATCGTCACTATACAGTTGGAATCTGCCTTGATACCTGCAATAGAAATGCTTCCACATGATATAGCTCCAGCTCCAGGAATCAATGAGTATGCTTCTACTGGAATTTTGATATATACTGGCCGATTGGGATAGAACTTTCTGGTATCATAACTTAACATACTAGAGGCATTCTCATTTATATTTATCGAGACCCCTTCAGATTCGTATTTATAAGAACCAATGTGTTGTTCTGGGTTAAACAGGGCTGGCCAACCAGGAGCGGTTCCAGAAGATTCTGTTGTCTTACCATTTTGAGTACACTTTTGAGTGTATTTGTATGGATCTATAGTCGCACCAGAGGAATATCCAGCGGTCATTGTACATGTGGAGTCTTTATAGATAGTTGTGGAAGTATAGCTATCGGTAGTAACGCCGCTTCGAGTATCGAAATTATATCTATCATTCTCGGTTCGCGACATGGGTACACACTCATCTTGCCCAGCTTTACATGTGTGTGCAGTCGAGAAAAAACCTGTGTACGATACCAGATGTATTGCGGCAGATTGATCAACAGGAATCACTGACGCAATAAGATCAGTGTTAGATTCTATACCCAGGTTACCGATCTCTTGTACGATAGTGGGAATAGTAAAGCCTATAACTAAAAGTAATGCTATAACAGTCACATTATGTTTCATAATAAAAATATTAAGTATAATAATTCTAGGTGAATTATACACTACATATATAAGTGAGTTGTACACACCTACTTCTCCCACCTTGCGAAAATACCAGCAGGTAACAATCTATCAGATCCACTCTCCTCTATTACCAACTCCCCTATTTCCACCTTTCCCCCGAACTTCTTTTCAAGAATTAATAACATATTTCTGTAACCCACTGCAGAATATCCAGCAGAATATCCGTTTATTAAAAAGAATAATGGAGTATCGCTAAGTATTTTCATAGAATTTTCCACTAGGGAAAGAAGATCTTCTTCTATTTTCCAGAGTTCCTTCTTCGTCCCATGACCAAAAGCGGGAGGATCCATTATTATTCCATCGTATTTCCTCCCTCTCTTTATTTCCCTTTCTACAAATACCCTTGCATCATCTAGTATCCAGCGTATCGGCTTACCAGCCAAACCAGATATCTCAGCATTCTCCTTTGCCCAATTAATTGCTGAATTTGAACTATCTACGTGTACCACTTTCGCTCCTGCCTGTGCACATATGAGTGACGCGCCACCTGTATAGCCGAAAAGGTTAAGAATTTCTATATCTTTTTTATCATTATTCTGCAATACCCTTTTCAACCACTCCCAATTCACAAATTGTTCAGGGAATATGCCTGTATGTTTAAACGCTGTTGGTTTGATAGTAAATTTCAACCCACCGAATTCGATATTCCATTTTTCTGGAGTTCCTTCTTTCATATTCCAAGAACCATTCTGTCCATCACGCGAAAATACAGCATCAGCTTTTTTCCACTCATCTAAAGAGAGATGTTTACGCCACAGCGCCTGCGGATCTGGACGCGACAGAACAACATTACCGAAACGCTCAAGCTTCTCCCCTTCTCCAGAGTCTAGAAGTTCGTAATCTTCTGATGGTTTCGTAATTAAAATACTGGATTGACTCATATTAGATTTTTATATTTTTTAAAAATCACCAATGAAGTCACAAAGAGGATAGTGGAAGTCAGAGCAGAGACCAGACAATACTGACAATATGCTTTTATGACGAATGCTTGAAGAATGAGGAAATATAGAGAAGAAATAAATCCTACAGTTGTGAATAGTAGTGCTCCCCTTAGAAATACTTCTTTTTTTGTATCTAGATACACCATGAGTAGCGCAATTATAGCTAGATAATACACAGCACCCCCTAGAGCAACAGGCACTCCGAAGACTTTTGAGTATTCACTAGTGAGAACGGTCTCACAGCCATCTGTAGAGCATGGTGGAATCTTGTTTGCATAATGTTCTACTGTGAGATAGCTCGCATCGACAAAGCCAATAATAGCTACGACAAAAAGTAGTACTATGAGTCCCTTAGAGACTGATCTTTGGAATGGCGTCGTCAATAATTTTTTTAAATGCATCATAATTTGCTGGACTATCTATCTTCTTACCATTCACGAAGAATGTTGGTGTCGAGTTTACACCTCCTTTCGCTCCTCCTTTGTAATCATTGTTAATTCTGTCCTTCAGATACTGAGATTCGAAATCCTCTGCGAACTTTACCATATCCAATCCAAGATCCTCTGCATATTTAGTGAAAATTATCTTTGAATCTTTTGCATTCTCCCAATCTCTTTGCTTTTCATAGAGTATGCTGTACATCTCCCAGAACTTTCCTTGAGCCCCGGCCGCTTCTGATGCCATACCTGCAGGCATTGCATTCGCATGTTGAGCTAGTGGGAAGTGTCTGAAGACAAAACGCACTTTATCTCCGCCTTCTTCTGCTATAACCCTTTCAACTATTGGATAATATGTAGCACATGCAGGACATTGAAAATCACCATATTCTACTAGTGTTACCGGAGCATTCTCACTGCCTTTCGTATGATCTGTTGCTACTATCTGATCTGGCAGAACTAGTGCAGATTCCTCCCTTTTTGCCTTCTGTTCAGCGGCTATTAGACCCCAGATAATAAGTCCTACTACTACAACGAAGCCTCCCCACATGAAAAATCTCTTTGTGTTTGATGTTGTTTCCATTCCTCCATTATATGTTTATGAAATGAGATTGGCAAATCCTACGATGATATATATTCCAAGATAGTTCATAGCGAGAGATATCGGGATCAGTACAGCTATTTTCATCTTTGAGAAACCTAGAAGTGATAGTCCGAGTTCATCTGGTAGTGGCGAGGCGATAATGAGCGCGCCTATTATGGGTGAGAGCCATTTCAGAAAACCAAAGTGGAAGGAGTGGAAGAAATGTTTCCTGGTAGAAGACTTGAAGGTATTCATTAAGTCTACTGCAAATCTGTCACGAATAAAAAAGAATAGAATCAGATCTCCACAAACAGCTCCGAGTGATCCCCAGAATGCGAGTATGGGTAATGGGATACTCTGTGCTAGATGGATAATGGCGACAGAAGCCGGGGCAATGGTAAATGTAGACGTGAAGAAGATACCAGCTACGAAACTGGCGATGATGGAGTAGTCTCGGAGATTAGAAACTGCCATATCTATTATCCCCGCTTTAGACAGAACAATCGCGATCGCAATGCCTAGGGCAATGATGATGACATCGTAGAGGAGAGCGTAACCATTTTTCTTCTGTCTCTTTTTTATTAACTTTTTCATCTCAATAATATGCTACTATTATAGCATTATGAAACCATATGCAGAGAGGACTCACGAGAAGATGAAAGAAGTACTGATGAATCCAGATGCTAGTGGACCTGACATCCACTATCACATGATCCGTGGTGGAAGTGACAAAAGTAATATCACAGTATGGGAATCTGGAACTATTGGAGGAGAATATATTAAAACCTACGGACACTACCATGTGGGTGATCTAGAGGAGACTTATAACATATTGCATGGTGAAGGTATTATTATTCTTCAAGAACGAGGATCTTCTGATGATGAAATAGTAAGTTTTGAAGCTATAAAAGTTAAGGCGGGTGATAGCGTACATATACCTAAAAATACTGGTCATCTAGCAATTAACACTGGTAAAACTTGGCTAGTAACTTCTGATGATAGTCCTGTGAACTTCTCTGATGCAGATCCTGTGAGCATGCCTGGGCATGCAGACTATGAGCCATTTAGAAAACTGCATGGAGCTGCGTACTATGTGGTTGATAGTAATGGTGAACCTACTCTAGTCAAAAATCCGAATTACAAGAAGGTACCTGAAGCTAAGATAGAGAAAAAATCTTTCTTCTAACATACAAAGTGCTCTTGTGATAATAGGTTTTTGTATTGCATAACTACATTTTTACCGAATCTTCATCGATTCTTCATAACTTCTTCATCGTTTCTTCATTTCGTTTTTATATAATCCATCTTGAACGAACATTTTTACCTGTGGGGGTGCCAAGGTCGGATATCCTCCTTCGACAAGATGGGTATGGGGGTTCGACTCCCCTCACCTCCACAGGAATGAATGTTTGTTGACTTTGACATATAATTGGAATATAATACCAGCATTGTCGAGGGAGGAGAAACGACCATCAGGTATATTCAACAAAAATCCGCTGAAGCGGTTTTTTGTTGTCTAACTCCCCCTCTGCTCTGGTTGTCCGCCTCGTATTGAACGATATTTTTCTTTATATTTTTCTATTATCTCCTCTACTTCTTTGTTTGGTATTTCTATACGTACTAGATCTATTGCATTTATCGTATCGTAGATATCGAGCTTGTTTTCCAATTTATACATAGCATCTCTCCAGAGTATGGCTTTCTCATATTCACGACGTTCGATTGCCTCTTTTTCCAATCGTTTCATCATATCCATGAAGGCATGGTAGACCCCTTCCTCTGCGCCCCCTTTCCCTATCGTGCGATCTTTAAATGGAATGCGTAAAATAGATCTCTGTTCCATCATCATTGAACGTATACGTCCTGTGCGTTGCCAGTTGAAAGCGGTTGAAATAATTTTTTCATATAGATCGCGAGCTTTGATAATTATCTCTGGAGAAACCTTGGGAATCGCGCGTATGGTGTCGAGAAGCCTGTATGCTCCATCTTCTATCATCTCGAGACTCCACCAAGGCTTCGCAGATGCCCACCAGAAGTGGTCGCTCGCTGTACCCACATCCATCCTGTGTTTTATCTCCTCATACACAGGACTTCCTGTATCCAGACTTTCTACATTCGTGCGTGCTAGATGGAACAACTCCCACTGCCAAGTGTGAATAGAGTTTTCCGGATCTTTCCAAGAGAGGAACTGTATTCCCTTTTCGATATCTTCTCTGCTACTTGCCCATGTAGACATGATCGGTGATATCTCCTCTTCATTTTTATAATCTTTCAAAAGTTCAGAAATCGTGACAAGATTGAAATCTTTCGTCTCAAAAATATTAAAAAGTAATTTCTCCAATCCTGGTCTATGATGACCGAATGTTTCCCCATCCATCGCGGTAACTATGTATCTAGGACTCTGCAATTCATCTTTCATCGCCTCACGAAGAGTCTCTGGCGATCTCACAACCGCGCTCATTATGAGATTGCTCAAGCGTCTCTCTCGAAAAAAAACTTTTAAATTTGAATCTTTTATTTTATATATCTTCGTGTAGTCCACAGAACCAGGTTCCCCATTGAGAGCTATTTCGTCTAGAATAATCCATTCGAAACCTAGAGATTCGACTATTGGTAATATCTTCGGATCATAGCCCATCTCAGGAGGAAAAAATCCTTTTGGTTTACAGTCTTTTCCTAGATAGTGAATCAGTGTTTCATTATTTATCTCGATCTGGCGACGTATATCTTCCTCATCTAAAAGAGGCAAGAAACCATGGTATTTGGCAGATCCAGTGAACTCGATCTTCCCTTCTTCTCCTGCCGTACGTAGCATATCGATGAGATCTCGGTAGCCGTATTTATCGAAAAGTTCTAGGAGTGCTCCTGTGATATTGAAAGTGACTTTGATATTCGGAGTCTCTGCGATATGTGAGATGAGCGGTCTATAACATTGGACAACGATCGCTTCGAGTATATCTCTCTGCTGGTCTGCCGGCTGATAGATATGTAGGAAATTGCCCCATTTCATAATTTATATATTGTTGCGTAGCTCTATCGCCCGAGCGAAAAGTTCTGTATATTTTTTCGCCGAGTTTTTCCAAGAAAAATCTTTTTGCATTGTCCGCTTCTGTAGAGCTGACCATTTGTCCTTATCTCGGAAATTTTCGAAGGCACGTATGATAGCGATGAGTAGGGATGATGAATCGAACTTTTCAAATACGAAACCAGTGCCCGTCTGTTTGTCTGGATTGTAGTCTTCGACACTATCGGCGAGACCACCAGTCTTGCGCACTATAGGCACACAACCCATGCGCATGGCTTCCATCTGTACTAGACCACAGGGTTCGAAGCGCGATGGCACTATCACAACATCTGCTCCAGCGAAGACTAGATGTGGCAGAACAGGGTCATACTTGAGATGAGCTCCAACCTTCCCTTTATTATTCTTCTCTACATCCTGGAAAAAATTCATAATTTCTGACTCCCCTTCTCCGACGACTACGAATTGCACCGGCAATTCTTGTAGTAACAAATGTGTGATGTTGAAGAGCAGATCCAAACCTTTCTGTTTGCTGAGTCGACCAACACTCGCGATAATGAAGGCATCTTCATTGACTTCGAGTCCGAACCGTTCTTGCAATACTCTTTTATTCTTACTGCGTCTCGCGAGTGTCTTCACGTCATACTGAGAAGTAATGTATGAATCTGTTTGTGGATTGAATACTTCATAATCAATACCATTCAATATTCCAGAGAGCACTGCTCGGCGTTCACGCAGTAGATCGTCGAGCATCTCGCCGTATTCTTTCGTCATTATTTCCCTAGCATAATTCGGGGAGACGGTATTGATGGCATCTGCGTACATTATCCCTCTGCGCATCATGTTTAATTTCGCCAATCTTGGATTATTCAGTCCAGGAATAGCTGATTGTCCATCGTCGAAGTCCATCTCAGATACGAAATGATGATCAAAAGTTGATTGATAGAAAAGATTGTGGATGGAGAATACACTAGCGATCTTCGAGATTACGGGGTCATCTCTGTATACAGTCTTTATAAAATTGGAAATCAATCCTGTCTGCCAATCGAGAGAGACGATGACGTCTGGTACCCATTGTCCAGATTGGCGGATGAACTCTAGTGCGCCACGACTAAGTAGTCCGAAACGTATAGGATCATCTGCATAGCCGTAGACATTGGCGCGCTGTTCGTAGAACTCCATATTTTCGAGGAAGTATGTAATTACCGCGGCGTTGGACTCATCTGGATCACATCGCTTCACATTGCATTCGAAATATTCTGCACCTTCATCTGTAGTATTGCCAGTAGGAACTTTGAGGTCTTTATACTCCATCTTGAGGTGAAATGCTGTATCGTCGATCGATAGATATCTAGGTATCATGACTCTGGCGTCGTGTCCCAACTCACATAGAGCTTTCGGTAGAGAATACATGACAGAAGCCAGCCCCCCTACTCTGACGAAGGGGTTTGCCTCGCTACCGACAAAGAGAATCTTGAGATTTTTCTTACTACGCAGGCTAGTGAGGGTCTTTGGAAAAATGGCCATATGGCTACAAGTGTAGCAAATTTCACCTACTTATGAAAGCAGATACAACTTTTCATTATAATCTCGCAACATTCTCTCTGCGGTGAAATCCTTCTCGACAATCTCCATAGTGGAGCGCATTCTGGCTATCCATTTGTGAGGAAGCTCTGTGACACCATCTGGAGAGTCTTCGTAGAAACATGGTGAGATCTCTTCTGCTAGTAGATCATAGAGCACTTGTGCGGTGGCTTCAGTCGGCACATCTCCTGGTAATATCCAACCTCTGCCTTCCCACGAGACTTCATCTACCCAACCATCTCTTATCGTGCATTGCAGTGCTCCGTTGAGGCAGGCTTTCATACCGCTAGTGCCACAAGCTTCCTTACCTAACTCTGGGGTATTCAGCCAGATATCTGCCCCACGTACAAGCTTCTCTGCACTTTTTACAGAATAATCTGGAAGATACACTATCCTACCCTGCGCTTCTCTGGTATTAGAGAAAGCGATGATCTTCTGCACAATAGCGTTGCCTTCTGCATCTCCAGGATGAGCCTTACCAGAGATGATACACTGTATCGGCCTGCTGGGATTCGAGATTATCTCCGTCAACCTCCTCATATCGGAGAATAGTAGATTCGGTCTCTTGTACGCGGCGAAGCGTCTAGCCCAGACTAGTGTGCATACGTCTGGATTAAATGATTTGCCCGATACACTTCTCACATATTCTATGAGTTCGATTCTCAACCTTCTCTTTATCTTCCACAACTCGGCGTCAGACATATTCTTCGAACGATGTAGTAACTCTTTGTCTTGCCATCGTGGTCGATGTACCCCGTTTGTAATAGATATGAGATTGCTGTGTGGGTGTTTTTGTTTTTCGAAAACTGCGTGCAGACGACTGACTGCATTCTTCCTTGTAGCGCAACTAATGATCAATTTTGTAGTCGAGAATTGCTCTGTATTCAATTCGAATTTTCCTCTCTCGAATACGTCCTTCACAGAGAGTCCTGTCTCTTTCGCATACGAATCGACAATATTATTGAAATCTTCATGAGGGATCAATATACCAGCTTCAGAGAGAACTGTGTGCTTCGTGATCACTACTTTATCCAAATCCTCTTTTCGCTCGGCGATTATCGCTATTCCGGCGAAGGCGGTGTGACCCTCGTTTAGATGATATATTTTCGGAGAAATATTTAATTTTGAGAGGAGACGTATACCGCCTATTCCTAGTACCATCTGTTGATATATGCGTGTGTGGAAATCCGGATCGTAGAGATGATGAGTAATTTTCATATCATCTTCTGGGTTGTCTGTAATATTCGTGTCTAAAAGAAAGACGTGGACATTGGATGAAAAGGCTTTATGCCAGACTTGCGCTGATATTTTCCTTTTTTGTAAAGGGATAGTTACATATACACCATTCAATATAGAGAAACCATCTGGTACAGACTCACCATACTTCAGTCCTATAGCTACAAATGGTAGATTTTTCAATGCCGCTTCTAGCACATAGTCTCCTGCCAATATTCCAAGTCCGCCTGCGTACATGGAGACGTTGCCGTCGAAAGCGTATTCTGCACAGAAATACGCTATCGGATTTTGTGGAAAATTTAAATTTTCAGAACGGGTTTGGGATAAAAAAGAAGATATAGTGTTCTGTGTGTCTTCTGGATCTCGAACCACGATGCTTTTTATACCTGATTTGAAAACCGAATAATCATTGCCTCCAGGCACGATAGCATCTCCGATAAAAACAATATCCTCTTTTGCGATGCCGAGCTTCTCCGAGAGTAGATGTAATCCTTTTGCCTTATCGAATCCTGCAGGAAGAATATCGAGGGATGTTGTGCCTGCTACAGCTACCATGATCCCTTTTACCTTAGCCTCGAGAGCTTCTTTTATTTTCATTCTCTTTTCGCGAGTAGGATCCCAAGCTTCTTTTTTTTCTAGTGGCGCATCTTGACCGAGAGCAGCGAAGGCAATCTCGGTATCTCGATCTTCGATATATTCTCCATAATGTTCTCTGGGTATGTCGTAGCCTGCGGATTCGATTATTTCATTTAGAGCATGCACGACTTCTTTTTTCAATTTATCTGGAAAAGTTTCGTGCCCAGTCATTTTCCATTCTCTTTTTTCCATATCATATTCGAATCTCTCACTACCCTCTGTGGGAAGCAAGATAATATTCACAGATGGCTCTAGAGATCTGAGAAGTTGTTCTTGAAATCTTACGAAAGATCCACCAGATATGATGACTATCTTCACATAACGCGACAATTCTGTAAGAAGCGAGGCTGTCTCCTCGGTGATAGGCTGTTTACTTTTCGTGAGTGTGCCATCGAGGTCGAAAGCGACGAGCTTGTAAGGAAAAATCATACAGTGTAATCATAACATATCTAGCTTCAGCAGAGTTATTTTTTACTCCAACTTCACCGCTGTACCAGAAACAGTGATCATCAGCATAGATCCTCTAGCTCCTACTGTTTCGTAATCAAAATCAACACCTAATATAGCGTTACCTCCGAGTTTGACAGCTTCAGCTTCCAATTCACTTATAGCTATAGCCTTACCTTCAGAAAACTTTTTCTCGTAAGTAGCAGAACGTCCACCTACAATGTCTCTTATGTTTGCAAATATATCACTAAAGATGTTTGCACCAATTATTACATCAGAACTTACAATACCTAAATATTCTGTTATTCTTTTTCCTTCAATTGAATTTGTCGTTGTTTTTATCATATTTTTTATTATATCACTTTTTGGGGTGAGGCCGTAGAGGATGTTAGAACTGTTTTTAAAAGAAAAAACAACCACACCTTAACTTTGGCGTGGTCGTCTGTTTGGCGAGGGAAGACTAAATGGACTTCTTAGGAATCTTCTTCTTTGGGGAGGGTCGTTCGTGCAAGGTGCGAAATGTGCTGAGAACCCGCCACCATGCGATAACCTGAGAGCATACGATTGCTGATTCATCTTGTGTAGGAGGTAATCTTTCAAGCTCACGGAAGTTTCTGAGAAATGTTCTCGTGAAATCAGCATAGCTTGTGCAATCATCCTCACTCAAAGAATTCGAGAGGGTTGAGTCATCGATTTTTGTAAATTTCCTTCCATTGGCAATAACCGATTCCAAAGCTTTTTTATATTCCTTTGGACTCATGTTAAGGTACATCCTCAACATTATCTGTTGGGTTATAATAGGATCCATTATCTGAAGAACGTTCATTGTTTTCAAGGGGGTTGAGGTTAAAACTCTATGGAAGATACTAATACATCATTATCCGAATGTAAAGTTTTCTAGTGAAACTTTACAATTACTAAACCCTGTACACCAAGTGTGTACAATAAAAGCTGTTTTTGAGAAATCTTAAAATGGGTGCCTAGAGAGAATTGAACTCTCGTAGCCGACGCCACAGGTCGGAGCTTTACCACTAAGCTATAGGCACCATATAACTTACCCTCAATTTATATCACAATTCTCCACACCTGACGAGGGTGGTAGATGATACGAAAAATCTTGTGCTCGGGAGAGGACTCGAACCTCCATAGCCTTGCGGCCGCTACCACCTCAAGGTAGTGCGTCTAGCCAGTTTCGCCACCCGAGCATGTTCCAATTATACACTAGGCTACCACCTCTTCTTTCTTTTCTTCGGACACCGCTGCTGCAATCTTCGTATCCGTATTCATCCCTGGTTCTAGAACTAGCATTCGTCTCATCTGACGTCGGATTTCTTTTGCTGCTTTTTCTCGCACGAAGTAGAGTTTCGCTCTTCGCACTTTCGAACGTCGCAATACCTCTATCTTATCTATAACTGGAGAATATATTGGAAAGATTTTTTCAACTCCTACACCGTCCATCACTTTTCGTACTGTGAAAGTGGCGCCGGCTTCTGTGCCGTGTTTACGAGAAAGGACGAGTCCTTCGAAGGCTTGTAGTCTTGTCTTATCTTTTTCCTTTATCTTCTGCCATACGCGCACAGTATCACCAGAACGGAGGCTTAGTGCCTTGCGTTCATCTACATTTACTGCTGTTAAAATGTCTTTATTCGTTGCCATGCTGTTTACTATTTAGTGGAACAAATCTAACATACGCCCTTCTTTTTAGCAACTTCTGTCATATGGAGGTCTTTCAACGCTTTTATAAAGTCTTTCGGCAATGGAGACTTCACTGTCACTTTTTTGCCAAGGCAATTCGTAAATGTTATAGATGAAGCGTGCAGAGCAGTTCTCTCTAATCCCAACTCGCAACCCTTATCTCTCGCATATAGTTCATCGCAAGCTACAGGGTGCTGTACAGCCTTGAAATGGACACGGATCTGGTGAGTGCGACCGGTCTTCGGTTCTATCTCTACAAAAGAATATCCTCCACCAACCCCTCGTTCGTAACACAACAGTGTCCACCATGTCTCTGCTGGCCTCATCTCTCCTCTCGCTCCACGTCCTGCGGACCATCTACGGAAGTCTCGCGGACTCTTCCCTATCGGCTTATCGATGATCCCGTATGTCTCTTTCATATCTCCATGCACAAACGCGTAATACTTTTTTTTGATAAGCTGGTTTTGAAATTGTTCTTTGAGAGTTTCGTGACCCTTCTTTGTTTTTGCAATGAGAAGCACGCCAGAAGTTCCTCTGTCGAGACGATGAACTATTCCGGGTCTCTGTATTGTCCCATTTTCTTTTGTTTCGATGACTTCACCGACATTTTTCGTCTTTGGATAATTTTCTAATATCCAGTCTGTGAGTGCTGGCTCTTTCGTCTTACCGTCTGGATGCACGACCAAACCTGCAGGTTTGTCGACCGCGAGGATATCTTTATCTTCGTAGAGAATAGGGATTTTCATAGAAACATCCATTGTGCGCCCTGAGGGACTCGAACCCCCGACCATTCGCGTGTAAAGCGGCTGCTCTACCAACTGAGCTAAGGGCGCATACAGGGTATTTATACACCAATGGATACTAAAACTCAAGGTAAAAATTACTAGACCTATATAGAATATATTATATATGATATACTCTACTAATGAAACTTGCTGAGAAAGAGCGTGCTCGAGCTTTACGTAAAAAAGGATATTCGATTAATCAAATCGTTGAGGCTTTAAATTTTTCGAAGGCAAGCGTAAGTGTCTGGGTACGGGATATTGTACTTACAAAAAGGCAACTGGGGAAATTATCACAAAGAGGAAGGAGTGTGGAATCAGTAGAGAGAAGGAGGGCTAGTCGTCTTGCAAATGAAGGTGCAAAAAGAAAGGTGGTGATGGATAATGCGAAGAAAGATTTCACTGGTATTTCAATACAGGAATTAAAACTCATAGGAATTGCTCTGTATATAGGCGAAGGGGCGAAGAAGAGTCAGGGAGTAGTTTCAATAGCAAATAGTGACCCGTCAATTATTCAAATAATGATGAGATTTTTAAGAGAAATATGTCTGGTCCCAGAAAATAAATTTCGCGGACACATTCATACTTTCTCCCATGCGGACATAGAAAAAACAGAGAAATATTGGTCGGATATTACCGGCATACCAAGGAAGCAATTCTATAAAACTTATACTAAGCCGAGTTCGGCAAGTCTGCAGAAGAGAAGGACTCTCCCATTCGGGACATTAGATATCTGTGTGTGCGATACAAAACTTAAACTTACTATCTTAGGATGGATTGAGAGATTAAAGGAATTAATAATTAGGTAAATCGAGCAGTAGCAGTTATTCCCAAGACCTCTTCTTGTTGATTTCCTCTTTGTCTCGAAAAGCCTTTTCCAAATCCACACCCAGGTGATTACAAATATCTAAAAGATAAATGAATACATCGGCAGCCTCTCCTTCGAGCTTAAACTTCTCCGAATTTTTATCAGTCTGTATATTCTGAGTCTTTCGAACCGCTTTCGCCAGCTCGCCACACTCTTCAAGAAAGAGCATAAACATTTCCGGCACTGTTTCTTTATCAAAGCCACGTTCCTTTACCATTTCTGCAACATAGTTCTGAAAATCAGCAAGTGTGGGATTATTTTTTAGATTTAGATTACTCATATTTGTGCCCTCGGTTGGAATCGAACCAACATCGACGGCTTAGAAGTCCGCAGTTCTATCCATTGAACTACGAGGGCATTTTCTAAGACTTAACTCAACTTACAACGAATACTATATCGAAGGGTCTGTCTCACCACTATATCCCCTTCTCGCTTCTCGACTCAACTCCTCTTTATCAGAGAACTTCTCTATAACGTCTGTGATCGTCTTTTCATTGATCTTTTTAAATGAAGTGCTGGAAGGCACTTCACCAACCTGAATACTACCGTTAGTTACGTCTTTGTAAAGGGTGACGCTAAAAAAACCAAGTGTGACGAAAATAATCAGACTTATGAAAAGTACAAATACCCAATCAATATGTGGGTTGCGTCCGATCTCTTTAATTATTTTTATCGTCTGCATATTTGTATATATTATTTTCCAGTTAGGACTCTCAAGTCTAGAGACAACTCCCATTGGCTTGATTTGGAATCTCCAGACTTTATGAGTCGAGTATTATTTATCGACACACTATATGGCAATCCTTCTATGAGTATGAGAGAGCGCATGATATTTGTCCATGTCCCTTTTACATCGACGTGCGCTTGGAATTGGCTCGTCTTGTCATCCTTCGACTCTTGGTTAGTGATACTAGACAGCTCGAGATCTGTAGATGTATCCACACCTATCTTCTCTATAGATTCGATGAGGTCTACGATCTTCTCTTTCGGAACGATGAAACTATCGAGAAGCCTCCTCTGCTCGGATGATTTATCGTATATGCTGGTGATGTCACTCTCATGCTTATTCTGTTCATCTATCTGGCTAACTTCCCTAGCGATCTTAGCAGATGTCACGGCTCGCGAATATATGAGGTCGCGAAGAAATACAAATCCGAATACAGACACAGCGAGAGTGATGATTGCGAAGATTATGAGTATATAATGTCGGTGGTTGGTATACATATGATTATTTGTTTTGGCGCAATACTACTCTTATACTGAAGCCTATATTCTTGCTCTTCGCAAGATCTGATAGAGGCAGTTCTACTTGTGAAAAGAGCGCGCTATTCTCTAGTCCCTTTTTGAACTCCAGAAGTGCTTCTCGACTGGCAGATTTGCCCTGGATTATCACAGTCCAGGGAGTGCTGGTACCGGTGGCCCTCGCGACTTCGAAAGACAAGAGTGTTATCTGTCTCGATCGATACGAGATTATGCTCTGTATAATGTTCGAGTGTGTAGTCGAGTCTTCGTGAGCGACGATCCTGCTCGCAATAGCCTGACTCTGTAGGAGATCCTTCTCGATCTCGTCTGCTCCACTTGCCTTTCTGTTTTTTTGAAGTTCTTCTTTTCTACCAACGGATTCTTTTTCTTGAAGTTGAGTCGAAACATACGAGGGTATTAGAGCGATGATACCGAACATGAAAACTATAGAGAAGAAGAAGGATGTGATTATAAAAAGGCGGATGCGATATTCCTTGCGCAATTCCTTCATTTCTTCTCTTGGTAAAAGTGTGTAGTGAATCATTTTATCTTTTGATATTTATCGTAGAGCTAGACCTACAGCAGTCACATATCCGTGTGAATCATCATACGAAATCGGCGGAATGTATCTGTCAGAAGAAAAGGCGTTCTGCCAGACATTGCCGATATCGAAACGTATCTTGTTGTCACCTGTTCCAGACAAACTCGCGGAACATTGGGAGACGAGACCATTTGTCGTTGCTCCTTGTCCAGAAAAGACGACCCCTGTGACGGCTGTACCATTTCCATGCTCTACCCAATAGCTCTCGACCTGTCGAATACTCTTTTTCAATTCATCTATCACGACTTGCGAGCTCTTTTCATCGAGTGCCATCTTGTAACCAGAAGGAATGGTGGAAGTGAAGCATACTACTCCACCACAGACTATATATATACCAGTTTTATTATCCATAATATGCACGATCATCTCTGTATCTCTAGAACCTGTAGGGATCAGCGCTCGAGCGATAGCTTTCGCCTGCATCTCGAAAGACAACACAGTCACGCCAGCAGATTTTATAGTTTCTAAATATGAGAGCACCAGGCTACGTGGAGCTACGGATACACTTACCAAGTCTTCGGTGGTCCCTGTTTGTGTAGCGAGATTGGTCGAGATAGATGGAATAGGGTCAAAGAAAAAAATGGATTCTGCTCTAGATAGTGGCACATTTTCCTCAAGTTTAAACTCAATATTCTGACGCATCT
This sequence comes from uncultured Candidatus Saccharibacteria bacterium, assembly GCA_964349165.1. GTDB lineage: Bacteria > Patescibacteriota > Minisyncoccia > Phycocordibacterales > PALSA-1337 > CAIOGI01. The sequence continues at coordinate 20,855 of CAYGFL010000001.1, read as the reverse complement.
CCTTTTGATCTGTGCTCGGCACAGTAGTTTTGAAAAGGTACATCTTTTCTTCTGGTAGAGAAGCCTTCACCACATGCACACCTAGCTCTCTTACAAGTTCGGTGATGGTTTCCGACAAAGCCTTCGGATCTTTTATCTCACCACCCTCCATTATTCCGTTAGATAAAGGCTTCATACCGAAACGGTGAACCACCATACCATGTGAGGTTTTCGAGAGTGCGACACAACGCACTGCGTCATCAGAAATATCTAGTCCGGCGTACGGAATATTTAAAAAAGCTGGTGGAGGAAATAATGTAAAAAACTTTTGGGCGAACATAACGCTTTTTGTGACCTTATGTCCTCTATTGTACTATATTTTTGCGATTTTTCCTTTCACGTAATATGTGTACAATTCCCGGCATGAATGAGACTAGAGTTATGAGTAATACTATAGGTAAAAGGTACGCGTCTGCACTTGGAATACTTCGTCCTAGGAAGTATCCTGTGAGCGTCAGTCCGATAGTCCAGATGAAACCACCTATAATATTGTAAGAAATGAACACTCGATAGTTCATACTAGCGACTCCTGCCACTATCGGCGCAAAGGTTCGTATAACAGGTATGAAGCGTGCAAGTATAATAGTCATCTTTCCGTGTTTTTCATAGAAGACGCGTGCGCTTTCTACATGTTTTTTTCTAAAAAAAAATGAATCCTCTCGAGAGAAAATAGCTGGACCAGTCTTTTTCCCGAACCAATACCCTATACTATCCCCCACTATCGCCGCGATGAGTGTGCCTACGAGAAGTGGAAAAAGTGGAAGTAGATCCTGTGACGCCAGGAATCCTGCTGTGAAAAGTAGTGAGTCTCCAGGTAAAAAGAATCCGAAGAAGAGTCCTGTCTCTGCAAAAATAATTGCGATAACACCGACAAGTCCTAGGATTACGACTACTTCTTGAGGATCGAGTAATATTTTTATTATATCTACGAGCGTCATATTTTATTTTGCTTTTGTACCAGGTGGTATATCTGGGTTCGGTTCGAGAAGTGAGAATTTACCTTCAGGTGTAGATACCGCGAAGAGCATGCCGTTGCTCTCGTACCCTTTTATCATCCTCGGCTCGAGATTTGTTACAAACATTGCAGTTTTTCCGACGAGAACAGCAGGATCAGGAAAATACAGAGAAATACCAGATACGATCTGCCTCGGTGTAGGTTCAGCGAGGTCCACCATGAGCTTGAGCAACTTATCTGTATCAGGAATTTTTTCTGCAGATAGTATCTTGCCTGCTCGGATTTCTACTTTGGAAAAATCTTCGATTGTTATCATATTATTTTTTCTTATCTAAATAGCTTTGTAAAATAAGTGCGGCGGCTGATGCATCGAGCATATCATGTTTTCCTTGCAATTTCTCGGCATGAGCGCTCGTCATGAATTCTGGTTCGAAATGAACTTTGAAACCTTTAGTTTCTAGGTCTTTTTTGAGATTTATACTTTCGGACATTATAGTATTTGGTTCACCTTTGTAGTTTTTTGATTCTCCTATTATTATACTGATTACTTTGTTCTCCTTTGCAATATCTACTATTTCCTCTAGCAGGTTCTCTCGTGTATTCAGCACAACGAGGGGTATGGCAAACTGTCCTGCTTCATCTGATAAAGCAATACCTACCCTCTTTGATCCGTAGTCAATTCCTAGAAGTCTCATGAGGAAAGTGTACTCTAAGTTGAAAATGTAAGCAAAATGTGAGATTATCTCAACACAAGGATGGGTGGCTGAGTGGTTTAAGGCAACGGTCTTGAAAACCGTCGCCCTCGTAAGGGGGCCGTGAGTTCGAATCTCACCCCATCCGCCAAAAAAATGCCTGAAGCAACATACAACAAAGAATGGTTTAAGAGGAGAGCATTTGAGTCAATTAAAAAAATAAGTGATGGAAATTGGGATTACAGTGACTCTCTTTTACTCTATCTTCCCTCTGAAGTAGACCATTACGCAACTCTCCAAAATACCGATTCTCCATACTACACAATCGTCACCAAACCCGAGAGAGAATATCTTTTTTCGATCGCCAAAGATGTGGCAACTCAATTACCTACTAATTTTGAATTTATTGATCTCGGACCAGGTACCGAACACAAGGAACAATTCCTTTTTGATGAGCTTGCTGCGCAGGGGAAAAAATTTACCTACATTCCCATCGACATTAATACTGACTATCTTGAACTTGCTGAGACGCACGCTACCCAGCAAGGAATTACAGTTCGAACGATCCAATCATCCTTCGAAGAACTTGCTGAGAAGCTTGGGAAAAGCACCCTTCCCCGTTTTGTAAGCCTTGGCCTAACATTTTCAAATTATGCTCCGCAAGATATTATAAAACTACTCCGAGATATTGCTGGCGAAAACGGATTTGTTTTTATAAATGCCCACATGAGAGACCGTACAAACATGGTTGAGCTACAACAAGCCTATGCGATTGATGCAGTTCATATGGCAGATGAAAAATTAAAATTAATCGGTCTCGATCCCGATAAGGATCTCACCCCTCGCGAGGCGACAGATGACGTAAAAGTCTGGACCTCTCTACTTACCACAAACACCGAGCTCGACGCACTTGGAATTAAAAAGTACGATAAACTCCTTGTATTCCAGTCGCTTCGGTACACCAAGGAAACATTAATAGATGAATTAGAGAAAACTGGCTGTTCCTTTACCCTCTTAGACACAGGATCTCCATTTATTGCGACATTGTTACATACCAAGCCTTAACAGCGTCCAACGGTCCTCCGCCAAAATTTAAAATCAATTTTTACATAAATAAACATGCTCGACAAAAACTCAAACTGCATAATAATCCACGGCTGTCCCTCAAATGCCGAAAGGGCTATGAATCCTGCGACTCGTACTTATGACAAACACTGGATACCTTGGACCAAGGATACTTTGACCAAACTCGGCATACCAACCACCACCCCTCTGATGCCAGATCCGTGGTCACCTTCTTATGAAAAATTCAAAGCAGAATTTGAAAAGCAAGAAGTCAATGAAGATACTATTCTCATAGGTCACAGTTGTGGCACCACTTTTCTACTTCGATGGCTTGGGGAATCAAAAAAGAAAGTGGCAAAATTTATTCTCGTTGCACCTTGGGCAGTGCCTGATGAAGATGATGAAGCTCGACGATTATTTTATACACATCCAATCGATCCGTCTATAAAAGATAGGGTTGGTGAGATAACTTTATTTACTGCAAACGACGAGGATCCAGATGGAATAAGAAGTCTAAAAATAATACATGATGTAATAGGTGGAAAAATTATCGAGTTGAGCGGTCATGGACATTACACTCTGGGCGACATGGGAACCGAGGAATTTCCAGAGTTGATTGAGCAGGTGGTGAGATAGTTGGAATTAAAAAAGGAGCTGGTCAGGCTCCTAGAAAATTTAACGACAATTTATTTTTAACTAAAAGGAACTATTTTATCATTTCAAATAATTTTCCCGTATAAACTCAGCAAAATCTCGAGAGAGTTTTTGTCCGAGCTCACGAGCGCCTTGCTTGCGAAAGCGTGAAGCGATCTCGATTTGAATTGCATTGATGTTGTGCTTTTCTGAGTGGTGCCGAGTGGTGAAGTCAGCACTGTAGTAATCTTCCACTGGACCGACACTGGTGTCTCTTGGCAAAAAAACCTTGTAGCCTCGACTGATCATGTGTTCAGCCAAGATTTCATCGATATTTCCATAAGGGATACTGATGCGGTTTCCCGTACCTAGAATCAGATCGTAGCCCCCCTCTGGGGCGTATGGTGGTTGTTTGCTGAAGCCATGAAGATCAATGAGAAGCGTCTTCCCTCTCCCAAACTTCTTGATTGATTTATCCAAGATGCGATCAATCGATGCGTGATAGTGTTGGTATTCTTGCACCAACCTAACATCATCGAGAGCTGTGTGAACCTCCTTTTGTGTGAGTGGGTAATAATTGATACCTTCTGGCCATGCACGATTGTAGTCGACAAGCGTTCGAGGCATCAGTCCCCGTATTGCATTGACAGTAGCAGAGACAAGAATATCTTTTGCCACTGGCCACACATATAGATCTCTACCTCGATAACCAATTTTTCTAGTTTCAAAAAATCCCGAAAATGCTTGGAATGGCAATCCGTCATGAGGCACAGAGATCAATACAGGACTTATCTCCAGAGTCTCGAAGATCATGAGTGAATTTTCCATTCTGATTGAATAACTTTCTGTCCGTATCATTTTTCCTTCTCCTTTTGATTGTTAATGTGTAAACAAAACTACCCCGGAAAGGGCAGTCTTTGACTCTTATACAAAAGTCACTACACCCTTTCCGTAGAAAAAATAGGTGCGTAGTTGGAAAAACCTGACCAGATGGATTTCGAGTTAGTTAGAAGCATGATGGGTACATCTAATCATTGAAGTATAATTAAGTCAACCGAGTAGTAATTCCCCATTAACTTGGAAAAGGTTCATGCTATAATATCCCCATGCAACCCCTCATATCTTGGGACGCTCCTGAACATCATCATACAGAAAAAAATAATGACTGGTACTGGGCTGTCGGTATCATTACTCTGACCGCATCTTCTTTAGCTTTTATTTTTGGTAATGTTATCTTTGGTATTCTCATTCTAGTTGGAGTTTTTTCTTTGGTTATACACGCATCCCGAACACCAGGAATAGTGCATGTAGAAATAAATGACCGTGGTGTCGTCATAAACGATACCCTCTACCCTTTTCTAACCATCGAATCTTTTTGGATTGATGTTCATAGAGAGCACAGCACGATACTTTTGAAATCTACGAAAACTTTTATGCCATACATCACTATAAATATTGAAGGGGTGGATCGAGAAGATGTTCGCCAGATTCTTCTGAAGTACATAGCAGAGACAGAACACCACGAGCCTCTTTCTCAACAGGTACTAGAAAGGCTTGGATTTTAGTCTCACGTCATGCTAATGTACGAAGGCATACAGACGCTCTTGTCGTTCAATGGATAGGACACTCCCCTGCGAAGGGAGAAATGTAGGTTCGATTCCTACCAGGAGCACAGATTAAGAAAAAAACCGGTCATCCCGGTTTTTTTACTTTCCCTCCACCCTCTTCAACGCTGCCATTATGCGAGACTTGTAGCGAGATGCTGTATTTGCCTTTATATATTTTCTTTTTGCACCCTTATCGAGAGCCTTGTAAATAGATGAGACCAAGGCCTTTGCCTCCGCTATTTTTTTGTCTGAAACGAGCTTTTTGAAAGCCTTAATAGGAATATCGATAGCCGACTTTGTGCGGAGATTGTGTACTCTCTTTCTTTCTCCTGCTCGGAGAGCTTTCTTTGCAGATGATGTTATCGGCATATGTGTGTAGGTGTAAATTAACACATGCCTTTAAAAAACACAAGGTTTCGTATATGATTAGCCTATGATATCCAGACTTACAGGTTCTATAGCCCATACTGACTCCAAGTTCATCGTTCTCGATGTGCAGGGTGTCGGCTACAAGGTTTTCGTCTCTCCAGACATATTCGTCAAACTGGATAAAAAGGGGCCGGTCACTCTCTGGACGTATCTTGCAGTACGAGAGAATGCTCTGGATCTTTATGGATTCATTTCTCTTGCAGAACTAAACTTTTTCGAATTACTCATCACGATATCTGGCATCGGTCCGAAGACAGCTATGGGAATATTGAATGTCGCCTCTGTTCATTCTCTAGAAACAGCCATCCAGACTGGAGAGACTGCTCACCTGACGAAAGTTTCAGGTATTGGGAAGAAAGTCGCAGAAAAAATAGTTATGGAGTTGAAAGATAAGGTGATCTCTACGACTCACTCTCCAGAACAAGAGCAGACTATGAAAAATGATGCAGATGTACTCGAAGCTCTGAAGTCTCTGGGATACAGTCCGACAGAAGCACGAGATGTTCTGAAAAAAATTCCGAAAACTCTCACGAAGACAAATGACAAAATAAAAGAGGCACTAAAAATACTTGGAAAATAAAATGGAAAAACTCTACAAAACATATCATTACCTCTGGGCTATGGGCTCTACAATATTTTACCGCTTCCCTTCACGAAAGATAAAAGTTATCGCAGTGACAGGGACAAAAGGAAAAAGTTCTACAACAGAAATATTAAACTCAATACTAGAAAAAGCTGGTTACAAAACTGCTGTTTCGAATACCATCCGTTTCAAAATTGGTGATGAGTCCAGAGACAATCTCTACAAGATGTCTATGCCTGGTCGTTTTTTTATCCAAAGATTTTTATGGAAAGCGGTGAATGCAAAATGTGATTTTGTAATAATGGAGATGACATCACAAGGCTCAGCGCAATATCGTCATAAATTCATAGACTTGGACGCTCTCATATTTACAAATCTTTCTCCAGAACATATAGAGTCTCATGGCTCATATGAAAATTATATTGAAGCTAAGGTAGATATCGCGAGACAACTTTCAATATCGAAAAAGAAGCCGAGGATAATAGTGGTGAACAGAGATGATGCAGAGAGTAAAAGATTTCTTGCTATCCCTGTAGATGTACAGCAAACATTCGGTATGGGCGATACTGTACCCGAGACTTCCCTATTGGGAGAGTTCAATAAATACAACGTATTGGGAGCTGTAACTCTGGCTAGAACCTTGGGTATTGACGATAACATCATCAATCGGGCAGTGCTTAATTTAAAAGAAATTAGAGGAAGAGTGCAGTTTGTAAAATGTGGTCAGGATTTCGATGTGGTCGTAGATTACGCTCACACTACAGACTCTCTAGAAAAGCTTTACAAAGTTTTTAAAAAATCTAAAAAAATCTGTGTGTTAGGTGGAACTGGTGGTGGACGCGACACATGGAAAAGAAAAGAAATGGGAAAGATCGCCGATACATATTGTGATGAGATAATCCTCTCAGATGAAGATCCCTATGATGAAAATCCAGATAAAATAGTTGCGGATGTGAGAGAAGGTATCGTCAATAAAACTCCAAAGATAATAATGGATCGTCGAGAAGCCATCCGAGAAGCTATGTCTAAAGCACAGAAAGGTGATGTTGTCCTCATCACAGGCAAAGGTACAGACCCCTACATCATGGGACCACGAGGAACGAAGACACCTTGGGATGATGCACGTATAGCGAGAGAGGAGCTAGAGAAAATCAGATCGTCTTCACAGAATACTTCTCATTGAGAATCTTTCTAGTTTTTTCACCCACGATTCCCTCTTCACCTTTTATTCCATATTTATTTTGAAACGCCCCTATAGCTCCGAGTGTACATGGACCTATTCTGCCTGTTCGTGGACATTCATTTTTTGTCTTACCATTTCCAGGATAAAGCCCATCGAGTAGCAGTGCCGATTGCAGAGCTAGTACGTCACGAGCATCCGCCTTTTTTGTAGAAAGCTCACCTGTCCAGAGATGTGGGAGCATGAGAGTATCGTAGGCGAAAGAGACATCGTTGCCACTGCCGAAGAAATCTTGAAGTCCTAGATATGTCTGGAAAGCCAAGTCTCGCAACGTACTATGTCGAACTTCCTCGTTGTGAAATTGTGGTTCATAAATATATCCATATTCTATGAGCATACTAGCAGAGTTCGTCGTGTTGAAGGCACCGATAGCGATGAGATCCGGCTCCTCTATTATTCCCGCATCCTCCTGTGGCAAGTCACTGACAGCATTATATTTCGACAATCTTACGAAGACTTTTTCGGCGATAGCTTTCGTCGTCACACTGTTTGCGTATTGCTTCTCTGGCACATACATAGAGAAGCCAGAATGTTTGCCGGGTTCAGAGGCATTTTTTCTAGGGTAATCATTGAAATGGACATGTATAGCGATGTCGACTGCATTTTCATTTTCCCATTTATTTATTCCGTACAGACGTAGCGCCACATCACTACGAGCTTTGTTATGGAAAACTTTTGCAACAGGCGCAGTAACTTTTCCCGTATTCACAAGGTGCAAAGTCTCTTCTTTATTATCTTTGAAAAAGGCTACTATCTCATCCCACTGGACTCTAAAATATTCGGACAATACCGGATTCCAATTGTTATTATCGCGAGCGAGCATGACGTCATAGTGTCCATTATTCTTCAGAAATTCCGCCAGGTTATTCGCGAGCTCTACATTCATTTCCCTTTCGTTGAGTCCATTGAAAGCCGTGCCACCATAGTTCGGCTCATGTCCTGGGATTATGAGAACTCGAACTTTCTTCTGTGTGGGCGCATTGTATTTCGTCTGTAGTTCTGCGACAGTCACAGGCTTGTGTAGTAGTACAGCAGCTATGGTGCCTTGTAGATATACGAGAGTGTCGTCGACGATGGCTCCTACGTTTTGGTAAGCAAGGTCGATATAGTAAAAGGCTTTGGGATAACTTCCTGCGAACCAGAATGTGCAAAGGACTGCTGTGACAAAAATTGCTATTAATATATTTTTCATTAGAAAGAAAGTGTGATATAAGAATTGTATGCCAGAATTGCCAGAAGTCCAAACCACAGCTAGTGGATTGGACGGTGTCGCAAGAAATCTAAAAGTTATAGATGTATGGACAGATTACAAAAGTCCATATTACAAAGGTTCTGATAATATCAAAGATCCCAAATATTTTCTCTATTTTAAAAAAATAGTAAAAGGTAAAATAATCACCCATGTTAGTCGTAGGGCTAAAAATGTTCTTATCCATCTATCGGATAACCTCACAATACTGATACACATGAAGATGACTGGTCATATTCTATATGGAGATTATGATAAAAGTGATCCGTACAATCGCTTTATACATCTCATTTTGCATCTCTCAAATGGTAAAAATATAGAGTTATGCGACGCTCGAAAGTTTGCAAAAGTAACTCTTATCCCGACCGATTCCCTTCATGTATCTACACATCTCAAGGATATCGGACCAGAACCTCTAGAGAAGAAATTTACTTTCGACAAGTTCCAAGAAAGAATTTTTATTAAAAAAGATAAAAAGATAAAACCCACTCTCACAGATCAAGCTATTATCGCTGGTATTGGTAATATTTATGCAGACGAGAGTCTCTGGCGTGCAGGTATACATCCAGAGATGATTGTTAATAAAATACCAGAAGCCAAATTAAAACAACTTTTTGTAGATATAAAAACAGTTTTGAAAAAAGGTATAGATTTTGGTGGAGATTCTATGTCAGACTACAGAAACATTCATGGCAAAAGAGGAAAGTTCCAAGAGCAACATCAGGCATATCAGAGGAGAGGCGAGAAGTGTCGAAAATCTGGGTGCAAAGGATATATCGCGCGTATTGTTGTAGCGGGCAGAGGGACTCACTATTGTCCTGTACATCAAAAATTAGATAAATAAAAAAGGACGGCAGGACACACTCACACGAGTATGTAATCACCTGCCGCCCTGCTCTTGCAAAACCCGAATCACGAACCTGCTAAAGATTACCACCAATCCCAAATAATGCAACCCCTGTGGCGACAGAGACGTTCAGCGACTCCTTCTCCCCTTTCATCGGTATTTCTAAAATAGAATCGCACATATTTAAAATTTTCTTCTCAATACCTCCCACTTCATTGCCGACTATCAATAAATTCTTTTTACCGAGTTTTACTTTTTTATAATCTACTGAATTTGCACTTTGTTCCAGCGCAAGAATTGTAAATTTTTCTTTTTTAAGTTTTAAAATTAGTTCTTCTATGTCTTTCACAGACTCCCATTTCACAGTCTTCTCTGCTCCTAGTGCCACTTTTGCTATATCCTTCCTCGCTCTACCGAACCTATCTACAGGCGCTCCAGTGTAGCCACAGAGATATATTTTCGATACTCCGACGGCATCCGCCGTGCGGAATATGGCGCCTACATTGTATACACTACGGATATTGTGTAGTGCGAGACAGATCTCTTTGGTTTGTGATATCATACAGACACTATATATCAGTTAAATTAAACATCAACATGCTTTCACTTTTTCCTTCATTATTAACTTACGAACAAATAGCGCCATTCATACTACGTGTCACTCTCGGAGCCATTCTCATCTTCTGGTCATATGATAAATTGAGGAGCAGGTCACATGCCAGAATGACTGTTATGGGTATTCTAGATGGTGTAGCTGGTATCCTCCTTGTCATCGGTCTATATACACAGATTGCAGCGCTCTTTGCTGTTGTGGTTTTTTTCTGTAAATTATTGAGGAAGGTTCAGATGAAATCTTTCTTCACAGACGGTGTGAACTACTACTTCATTCTCTTCATCATTTCCCTTTCCCTTCTTGTCCTCGGTCCTGGTATTCTGGCTTTTGACATGCCGTTATAAATTGAAGTTTTGCAAGACTATGGTATAGTCTTGCGCAGTGTCCCCCTTATGCGCCTATAGCTCAGTTGGTAGAGCATCTCCCTTTTAAGGAGTGGGTCGTTGGTTCGATTCCAACTAGGCGCACAAATGTCTGTAGATAATATTATTAGAGAAAATGAGAGGACTTGGGATATGGTCGCCGATCAATTTGTAGAAGCGTGTTCATTGCCCACATGGGGACCTTTTGGTATAGGAAATGATCTTAATTTACTCTCTAATATAGAGGGTAAGGTATTACTTGAAATAGGTTGCGGGAGCGGAAGATCAATAAAATACCTAATCAATCACGGGGCAAAAAAGGTGTATGGTCTTGATATGTCCAAAGTCCAAATTGCAGAAGCCAGCAGATTCAATACGGATTTAATTGAAAGTGGTAAGGTTAAACTTATTAATGGAAAAATGGAGTTAAAATTAGATATTGAATTTGTTGATATTGTATTTTCCATTTATGGAATCGGCTGGACATATGATCCAGAGGCTACACTTAAAAATATTTACTCTTATCTCAAGCCGGGGGGATTATTCATCTGGAGTTGGGATCATGGTATCTTCAGCAATATACGATATGAAAATGATAAGTATGTCATTTCACACTCATACCATGATGAGAAACCTAGACTTATCAGGAATTGGAAAAAAGATGGGACGCAAGTATATATTGCATATAGAAAAACTTCGACATGGTTTACTCTTTTACGAAACGCTGGATTTGAGGTTATTGGTTACCATGAACCTAAACCAAATAACCTTAATCATGGTTTTAAAGACCCAGGAAAATATTATTCGATCGAAAAGGCTGAGAAAATGCCCGCCTCTTTTATTTTTGTCTGTAAAAAATAGTTACTAAAAAGAAAAAGCCGACCCTTATGAGATCGGCTGTGAAGTTTGATCAGTTAGTGAATGTCTTCCTCAATTCCGGCGGCTTTGAGCACATTGGCCCAACCTCCGTCGAAATGATGGTAATAGACGATTACACTTGCGCTGCAAATTTTGCCTGCCTTCCGTAGTTTTTCAATATCTACAGTAGTCGGCGTTTTACCCAGCAGTTTTTTTGCCTTCTGTAGGGATTGGATCAGATCGGTGTCTGAATAGTTCTTGGTTTCCACTGCCTTATCAATCAGACCAGCGGCTTTTAAGGCACGCTGCCAAGATTTGAATCGGACACGAAAAGCAGTATAACTGGCTGTTTCCCTTGCTGCCGAAGATTCTTTCAAATCTTCGACGCCAGGGATACGACCCAATTTTTTATGCAGTTTGCGTAACTGTTCGCAAAGTTCCTCTTTACTCATTCCGACACGTCGGTCTGGAATATGGCCAATTTTTTCGATAGCATTATTCAATGACTCGAAATGCTTTCTAAAAACTGGTTCTGAAGAACACTTCCCAGCAGTCGAAGCTGCAGCAACCTCGTCTTGCGAAGGGGCGTGCTGTAACTCGTCGGTGAGTTTCCTGAGCTGATCAAGGAGTTCGTCTTTGGAAACTTCATCGAAGCGATTAGGTATAAGCCCTGCCGCCACAAGTGTCTCGCTGAATGTACCGAAGTTCTTTTTATAGAAACTAAGGCTTGGCATATCACTGTTGTGATGCACCTCAAGCTGAGTCGGTGACCTGCCGAGTTTGCTTGCGAAATCCATGAGAGATTGGAGCGCCTCTTCCTTGCTATAGCCATCAGTAATCCGACGGACAATATCCATGAGTCTGACGACTTTCTCATGAAAATTGGCCTGACCGCCATCCACAACGAATGGCTCGCGAGGTTTCCCTGGATACCGAACACCTTGATGACGAACGGCTCTGGGTTTACGAGTAAGAAATCGCTCTCGTTTTACCTTAACTTCCTGCCAGAGATCGTAAACAGTTTTGATCCGTTCACAATTGGCAACAAAGTCGAGTACGAGCACTTTCTCTTTCCCTTCACATATGCGCAGACCGCGTCCAAGTTGCTGAAGAAAGATGATTGGAGAAGATGTTGACCGCAAGAAAACAAGAACGTTTGCTGGCGGAACATCGACTCCCTCGTTAAAGCAATCTACAACAAGAAGAGTTGGAATTAGACCGCTTTGGAACATTCCCAAACGGACAGTTCGTTCCTCTGCAGAGATTTTCGAGTGATATGGCAAAGCGTTTGGGATAAATTTTGCCATATTGTTAGAGTGCTCAACCGACTCGCAAAAAACTATCATGCGAGGATTTTGCACTTCTCGAATATACCTCGAGATGATTCGAGTGATCTCTTCATCCCTCTTGGGCATAAAGATCTGTTTGTTAAGCTTTCTGAGCTTTAACCTTCCCAGATGCAGTTGGGAAGATGTAGGTAATTTAATCTCATCGGTTAGGATGTGATAATCGACCGACGTAAGCAGATCCTGAGCAAGCGCTTCCTCGATCGGCAGGTAGAACACTGGTCGCCCAAAGACTTTGCAAATATCCTGTCCATCTGTGCGGTCAGGGGTCGCCGTCATCCCAAGAAGGAACTTCGGTTTCCAATACTGAACCACATCGAGATAAGTCTCGGCACATGCATGATGACTTTCGTCTACAGCGACGTAATCGAACTCATTCGGCGCAAACTTTTTGCAATTATTCCTCATTGTCTGAAGCATTGCAAAAACAAATTGCGGAAGTTTGGCGTCCTTTTTCTTTCCAAGATAAAAGCTGTAAGTCTGGTCTGAACCATTCACAACTTCGAACGTGGTACGGACCTGACGGAGAGTTTCCATCTTGTCACAAAGGAAAAGGACTCGAGCTTTAGGATTTTTCTTCCTGAACTCGAGAACATCATGAGCAACAGTCACCGTTTTACCGAGACCGCTCGCCATGACAATTAAGGCTTCTTTCGCGCCCTTTTCTCGCGCCCTCCGGATAGCCCTAAGACAATCCGATTGGTACCAATGTGGGGTTATCACTGAGGTTCCTTTTTGTTAAAGTTCACCGAAAAAATCTGTCTTACTTCTAGCATAAATCAATACTTATGTCAAAAGAAAACCCGCGTCCTTGTGAGAACGCGGGAATTGTGTAGAAAATTGACACTCACGATGATTAAAGTACGGCTGGTACGACGGGATGGCACTGTGGACACTGGAGACCATTCATACGCTGTCGCGCTGAAGCTCTCCAATATCTCCCGCAATCCTCGCAGAACCATCTGACTATTTCATCAGAAGTTGGAGTTATAGCCTCAATAGGCTTTGCATTACTTGCTGAATACTGTCCAGCAAGATGAGGAGCGGAGAGAACGATGGTCTGTTTTTCTGCGGAAACAGAGGAACATCCATTTGGGCATCCGGCTTTGCCGTCTGCTCGCGCGCGAGCTGTAGCTTGCCAACCCGAATTGCATGTCTTACAAATCCACCATCGAAGGACATTCGAGCGGCGACTGAATTTCTCCGGCGCCATCCGATTGATGTAAGAATACTCTTCAAGAAGGTCGGGGTGATGGAAGGCAAAATTATCCCGATAGAAACTAATTAGTCGAGAACATTGGGGACAATTATCTCCCCTTTGCGTCCGCGAATATGGTCTCCCCTTCCACTCATACTTACATTCCCGACAACTCCACAAAACCAATTCCTTACTCACACATCTGGTTTGCGAAGCAGGAACAGGATTTATGCTTGAATATTCTTGGGTTAAGTAAGGATACATGACCACAAGGTTGTTATATTCGGTGACTGCCTCTGCGCATTTCTGGCACCCATGCCCTAAATGCCTCTCCCTTATTGTTCGCAGGTACTCATAGCCACATTTCGCACATTTCCACCACAACTTTCCAGTCATCTTTACAGACGCTTCAGAGGCAGGACGGCTGTTGCGAGGTGAGTACTCAGTGACAAGTTCTGGACAATCGGCAATCCGCGGCGGTTTTGCTTTCTTAACAAGGTCGATAACTTCACCAATCTTGTTATCAAAAGTGAAGGTCACCCGTGGAATATTATCCAGCTTTTCTTCAAGCTTTTTGCGGGACTTTTCAACCAAATCGGACAAGGCTTTCACCTTGAGGATTCGGTCGCAATTCCCGACAAAATCGAGGACAATGACTTTATCTTTCCCTTCGCATTTCCGTAGACCCCTTCCCAACTGTTGGAAAAAGATTCGGGCGGAGAGGGTAGAACGAAGGAAAACGAGCAAGTTCGCTTCCGGTACATCGACTCCTTCGTTAAAACAGTCGACTACTATGGCGGTTTTGACGAGTCCGGTTCGAAATAGTTCGAGCTGTACGTCGCGTTCTTTCTTGCGAACCTGGGAATGTATCACTACACTTCCAGGAACACTCAAAGCAAGCTCATCAGCCCGAGCTATGGTATTTGCAAAGATCATCGTGCGAGGATCGGCAAGTTCGGATGCGGCTTTTTCGATTGCTGTATTAATTTCCACATCAGTCTTACAAACAAAGAGTTCATCGTCGATATCATCAACGCTGAGCCCTTCGCGGTTGTTAAACACATTAAGCTTTTCGAAGGTGATTTCATTGCTTATGAGGCGATAATCGACCGGAGTCAAAAGATTCCTGGCGAGAGCCTCCTCAAGAGGCAAATAATACACGGGCTGCCCAAAACGTTTTCGAATATCCAATCCGTCTATCCGTTCGGGTGTCGCAGTGAGACCCAAAAGGAATTTAGGTTTGAAATAATCGAGAACTTTTCCGTAGGTAATTGCTTCCGAATTATGACTTTCGTCTACCACCACATAGTCAAACTCATCAGGCTTAAAAAGCACGTGTCGTCTGGCCATGGTTTGGAAGGAAGCGAATAAGCAGTCGACTTTTTGAGAGCTTTTTTCAAACCCATGATAGAAACCGTAGGAAGTTTGTGGAGGTAGAACCTCCGAAAATTTTCCTTGTGACTGATGGAGAATTTCATTTTGATGGCAAAGATAGAGTACCCTGCCACCATGTGTCTGAAGCCAATGAGTAACGTCAAATGCTGTACCAATGGTCTTTCCAAGACCACTCGCCAGCACAATGAGTGCCTCTTTTGCGCCCCCGAGGCGAGCCATTTCGAGCGCTGATAGGCACTCGACCTGGTAATCGTATAGAGTGTACATATTTTGTTTTAAAGTTGCGAAATCTAAGGATATATTGTCATGTTTTACAGCGATGTCAATATTTACTATTTAAATTTAATATTATATAGTATTTTCGGATTTTGACCCCCACAATTTACCCGAAGGATACTTATGAACATACCAGATGAGGTAATCTCGCCGTTTTTAAGCGACGAAGTTATCAGGGATTGCGAACTTAGGCCAGAAGCCCGACTCGCTCTCCACGAAGCCTCCAAAAGAGGCACGATCACTCCTCAGGAGATATCAGCCTTGTTCCCTCCTTCGCTCTCGAAGGATAGGACAAAGTTTTCCAAATCGTTCCAGAAACTCGCAAAAATTCTGGCGACCATCAGGGTTAAGGTCGAGATCAACTTGACTGTAAATCATATGCACACGCATACGCATGTGCACAAGGTCGAAGATGCAGGCGAAACTCAACCTCCTGAAAAAGGAAATGTAGCGGACGCAGTACCCAAGCCTTCAAAGGCAAACAAGGGTAAGCATATTCCGATGAATCGTGACGAAAGACGCGAGGCAAGCACCATAATGTTTCAATCAAGATTCAGGAAGACCGAGAATGATGAATTTTCGGAAACTGAAGATTTCTTGAATGAAATACCGAGGGTGAAAGAAATTTTGCCCGAAGCCGACCTCGAGGACGAGATCGATGAAATCGATGGAGAAGATCCTGAGGCGGAAGATGAAAATGAATCCGTTGGCGACCCATCGCTTTCGGAGGAATTGGAGGAATTCACTGGCACCAAACCCGGTGACAACTCCCGATCTTTCTACCAGGCTGCGAGCCAGCATCGTATTCTCTCCCGAGAAGAAGAAGTCGAGCTTGCCAAGCTAATCGACCAGAACGATGCCAGGGCCTACAAAAAGCTCATCGCTCACAACCTTCGCTTGGTCCTCAAAATCGCCTCCAAATATCACCGTCGAGAAAAAAGCCGGGTTCGGGGGATGGAATTTGATGATCTGGTTCAGGAGGGTAATATTGGCCTCATGCGGGCTGCGGAAAAGTTTGAGTGGAGTAAGGGGAATAAGTTTTCCACTTATGCCACATGGTGGATACGTCAGGCCATGGGCCGGGCTATCGCCTACAACGACTTGATTCGATTCCCGGTTCACATCCAGGAGTTGCGATACAAGGTAATGGGAACAGCCGCAGAACTGGCTCACGAGCTCCGCAGGGAACCAACCGTCGAAGAAATTGCGGCCAAATGCGACGAGAGTGTCGAACAAGTGACAAGGGTGTTCAAACGCCTTCAGATCCCAACGACGTCTCTCGAGGATGTCGTATTCGCGAATAGCGAGGGAGAGGACGTAACACTCCTGAACTCATTATCTAGCGATTCCTTCCTCTCCCCATCCTCCATGCATGAAGCTCAGGAAATTCTGGATGATGAGAGTGAGAAAGTTCGTGTCCTCATCGCCGCCGTTCGAGGTCTTGATGTTTCCGACCGGGACAAACAGGCATTTCTTGCTTACAACGAACTTACTGGACCAGAGGGTCTCGTATTGCAAGATCTTGGCGAAGCGGTAGGCGTAACACGCGAACGGATTCGTCAGATCAATACCAAGATCTGGCAAAATCTTCACGTGATCGGCTTCGATCTCACCATCGATACCCTTCCTACGCTTCTCCAACGCATTCGAGAACTTGAGAATCTCGTCGGTGAAGAAACCAAATTGGATAAGGCGCCAAAACAAATGCCTGAATTCGCCAGATCAAATTTGAGGCCTCTTGATCTGGAACTCCTAAACAAGATCCTGAATTCCGTCGCCTATGCCTACGGATTTGCGACGGACCTGCTCATAGGAGATCATAACCACGCATCGGTAGTGTGGGCACGGCACGTTGCCATGTATCTTCTACGAATTGATGGTGGCCTATCGTGGTTTGATGTTGGTG
This sequence comes from uncultured Candidatus Saccharibacteria bacterium, assembly GCA_964349165.1. GTDB lineage: Bacteria > Patescibacteriota > Minisyncoccia > Phycocordibacterales > PALSA-1337 > CAIOGI01. Next base: position 3,562 of record CAYGFL010000001.1, on the reverse strand, counting down.
AAATCCTCTTACGGAAACCAGCAATGGCCATGAAAGGGTTCAATCGAGTCGAGTCCGTCCTTTTACAAAAGGAAGAGATTCAAGCTGACATTGAAAAAATTCGTGCGTGCTATCGGATTAACTCCGAAGGCGAAAAAATCGAAGGTGTGGAAACTTAATTGATTCCGCTACCTGTAATTTAGATTCTTCAAAACCGGAATGCCCTTGTGGCCATCCGGTTTTTTTATGCAAAAAAGAGGCCCTCTGCAGAGCCCCCTTGCGAAAAAATGGAACAATTATTTTTGAATGACTTTGGCGCCCCAGGCGTTAGCCACGAAGGTTGCAAGATCCACGACATCAGGAACAGGTTCCGGCTTCTCCGCGGGTTGCGGAGCTACCGTAGTACCTTTCTCGAAATCAAGAACCTTTTGCTCTTCATTGAGTTGCTTCGCAACATCGAGCACGATACGGACCGGCCGCTTGCCAACCACTTCCCCTTTATACAGAACTTCCTGTTCCCCCATCGCATGATTGTCGCCAATCTTATACGACGTCAAAACTGGTTTCCCGCACTTGAATAGCTGAGGCAGAATGACCGGGAGCCATTCGATTTTCACCTGCGTACAATGATGTATATATACGCGGGAGGTTTCGAGCACGAACGAGGCGATGAGGAACCGGGGCTTTTTCTTTGCGAGCGGAGAATTGGGATGAATTTCCACCTTCTTCGTCGCATTAAATAATCCCGAGTAATGGTTCGAGCTTTTGACCCGTTCCATAATATTGTAGGTGCAGGCGGACACAATGCAGCGCATCAAGACGGCTGGATTGTCGTTATTTGTTAGCAGAATATTTTTCTTCTGAAGAAGGACTGATAGCTGCTCAACAATGGATTTAACGTCCTCAAGTGCACGCCAGTCCAGAAAATACTCCTTACACCATTCCCTGTCACATCCTTTTTCCATATACAGACTCCAGATCTTCAGAAATGTGAGGGGATCGGATTCCGGGTGGGAAAGGATGGCGTGATGCATATCGGCTTCATCTTCGCGTCCTCGCGGACGGAGGAAAATGTTTTGTGCTGACAAAAAGGATGCGATGATGGTCATATTGACCACACAACCATATTCCACACTTTCACAGACGAGCCGTGCTAGATAAGGTTGAAGTGGAAGCTCGGACATTTTATGACCAAGTATTGTAGGACGACGATTCATCACGTTCAGAGCGCCCAGGATGCCGAGGGATTGGTACGCATCATTAACTGCACGGTCGCTCGGTTTGTTGATGAAATCAAACGTATTCACATTCGGAAGTCCCCGTGTCTCCATATACAACACGACAGGATCGAGATTTTTCCTCTGCATTTCCGGCGAAGTAAACTTCGGCCGCTTTGCAAATTCTTTCTCGCTGTACATCCGGTAGCAAATGCCGGGCGCGACGCGCCCAGCTCTTCCCTTCCGCTGATTACAGCCAGCTTGAGAATGCTTAATTACTTCCAAACTTTCAATGCCAATTTCGACATCGAAACGACTTTCTTTAACAAGGCCGCTGTCGATGACGCACGTCACACCAGGAATGGTAAGCGACGTCTCGGCAATGTTGGTCGCCACGATCACCTTTCGTATTCCCACAGCCGGAGCAAAGATTTTCTCCTGCTCCTGAGGCTGGATACCCCCATAAAGCGGCAGGACAAGGAGGTTGTCGATACGAAATTTTTCAATCTCCTCGATCAAATCGTAAATGTCCTCTTTGCAAGACATGAAGATAAGAATGTCACCTTCAGGACCCATGTGATGAACATGATGAACCTTCGTGGCGATCTGCTGGAGGAGTTCGTAATATCCCGCAGGTGATTTTTGTAGGTATTCCACCTCGATCGGAAAAGTCCGACCGTCGACATTCACCACCGGCGCCTTGCCGAAGTACGTGGAGAACTTGTCAGTATCCATCGTCGCCGAAGCCACAATCAACTTGAGATCAGCACGCTTCTTCAGAACTTCGCGGAGAAGTCCAAGAAGTAAATCAATCTCAATCTGCTGTTCATGGGCTTCGTCAACAATAATTACCTTGTAGTGCTTAAGTAACGGATCTCGCGCAAGTTCCCGGAGGAGAATGCCTGTGGTCATAAATTGGATTCGCGTTTCATCCCCAACATTTCTGTCGAAGCGAATTTTGTATCCAACCGTATGACCCACTTCGCACCCTAGTTGTCCCGCGACGTATTTGGCCACCGAAACGGCCGCAAGCCTTCGCGGTTGTGTAATCCCAATATACCCATGTAATGCCAACTTTTGACGGTACAGCATTAGAGGGAGTTGGGTTGTTTTGCCTGACCCTGGTTCACCACATACGATGATTACAGAGTGTGAGGCCAAAAGCCCCATGATTTGGGCTTCCGCCCCTAGTATTGGTAGGTCGTTCATAAATTCAAAGGTCAAAAAAAACCTACTGAGAGAATACCGCAAGAACCAAGGAAGGTCAACTATAAATTTTGACAGTGGGGGGTCAGATATGGTAGAAAAAGTGCAGATATGGCTACCTCAATTCTTGAAAATAGACTCGGTGTTGTCTTCAGGGACAAGACTCTTTTAAGCCAAGCTCTCACCCACCGTTCGTATATCAACGAACATTGTGGATGCGGACTTAAACACAACGAACGACTCGAGTATCTCGGTGACGCGGTCCTCGAACTTATCGTAAGCAAATACTTATTCACGACATTCCCAGATGACGATGAAGGAGTATTAACGGCCAAACGCAGCCTTATCGTGGGCGGCGAAGTGGCGGCCAAGGTTGCCCGCAAGCTCGGTATCGAACTTTTCTTGCTTCTTTCAAAAGGTGAGAAGAAAGATATAAAGTCTCGGGCACGAGATGTTATTCTGGCAGATACTTTTGAAGCCATACTTGGTGCTTTGTATGTTGATCGTGGGTATACGATAGCCGAAGAATTCGTCCATCGCGTTCTCTTATCAGAATACAAAGGAAAGCTCGAAACGATCGAATTCCTTTCTGCTAAATGCAGACTGCAGGATGTTATGCAAAAGAAACACAAAGTTGCTCCATCCTATCTCGTCCTTGCCGAAGAAGGTCCCGACCATGACAAAAGGTACACTCTGGGAGTCTATTTCAACACAGAACTTCTTGCACAAGGTACCGGAACATCGAAGCAGGATGCTGAGACTGACGCGGCTAGAAAAGCCTTGGCTTTATTCTAACCAAATTCAATCACACACCTCGGGGACTCGTCCTCGGGGTTTTTCTATGAAAATTTACCTTTAAAATCTGCGCCATATACAGCGGGAAAAGTATTTTCAAATGCAAACACTATCCAAGTCCATGTGTCACACTACATATTCCAAGACCTTGAGGGCGCACAAAAAGAAAACCCGCATCGTGCCAGATCTTCTCTGACTGTGCGGGCATTGGTTCGACTCCTTTCACTTTTTTGGTCCACGCCATTTGATTTCTCGAGATTTTCTGAGAAGCGCCTGCCGAGTGATGCGCTTACGAATCGGGCGCGAGGGTTGTCCTGATGACAATGACTGTGCAAACGGAATAGTCCCGATAGGAACTTCTCCGG